>CAYHCZ010000060.1:0-9322 GCA_964355295.1 uncultured Methanomicrobia archaeon | reverse complement strand
GACTGAAAAGAAGTAGCCCTTCTCGCGACCCTCCCGATACACCTCAACCCCGTTGGTGTGGCAGTTGTATCTGAGCACCTTGGAAAGCGGGACGCTCACCGGCTTGTTGCCCGGAGCGGGTTGCAGCACGATGCGCTGGTTGGTGACGACGAGCACGCCTGCCGACGTCTGTGTGAGTCGGTCTTCGCTGACGACGTGTCCGCGCGACTGACCAACACGGTAACGGATCGGTGAGCCGCCTATCTTGAACGGCAGCGGGATGCTGACGCCGTGCGAACCTCCGCTGTAGCCGAGGCTGACCCGTTTTATCTCGTTGAGGGTCGCTTCGTGGGCATAGTGGACGACTTCGCCCTTGTGGAGGATCACCGGTCCGGCACCTTCCAGGGTGAGGTGGATTGCCGGGAGCTTCCCTTCCGTGCGGATCGCGCTCACGTAGGAGTAGGGTCGGATGAGCTCTTCATAACGGACTTCTTCGTTGGTCAGTCCACCGGTCTGCTGAACGTCGCTGAGGGTGGCGATATCGCGCTCATCGAGCTCCTTGTCCGCAACGAACTCGTTGTAGAGGCGATAGTAAAGGTCGAGGACCTTTTTGTGGTCGTAGGTTTTAAGCAGCGCGAGTTGTTCCGGCGTTGACGTCCTGGATATGGCGATTGATCTTTCTAGGTAGGCAAGCTGTGCACGGTACGCGTTTATTGCACCTTGGCATCGGCGCTCTCAATCGCTCGCGATGCTATTGAGATACACGATAACGGACGCTCTTTAGAACAGATAAAGGGCTCTATCGACGCCAACACTGCGGCGCTTAACCGTACCGCTTACGCCTTAGAGAGTGCGAAACCACTAGGCGGCGCGTGGATACAAAGGAGATGGATGCGATCTAGGTGTGTATCGCAGGTCATTTTGCCACTCAGATTTCTATAGATATGCAAGCAACAGGAGCAGAGGTTGCTCCGCGATCGCGGAAAAACGAAAATTTAAACATCAATACTAGCTCCTACCCTGCGTTATGATAAAAAAAATCGCCGTTATCATCGTGCTTGGGATGGTTGCTACACTTTCGGTAGCGGGCTGCACGTCCTCAAATAACTCACCATCGCCGAGCGCACAAGCGACTTCCAGCGCGGTGAGCACGTCTGTTACTGGGAACGCGTCCGCTTCACGTGAGGCGGTTGACATCTCCGTGCGTTATGTCGGGTCGCCGCAAAGCATTGGGCCGCTCAACGCAACGCCAGCCGACGGCTACAAGTGGGTCGTCTACAACGTTACGATAAAGGACATTAACGTCACAAATTACACAGTAATGGACTCCAATTTTATGCTAAATCTGAGCAACGGAAACCACAGCAACCCGTATTATATCGTTAATTATACGGAAGCGCTGGGCGCCAACAACAGAACTTTGGTGCACATGTACACCATCCAACCGGGAGAGACTGCATCGGGGGCGATAGTATTTGCGGTGCCGACGAACGTTTCACCGACGACGATTACCTATCGAAATGCCTACATGCACGGAACGGTCTTCGGTGAAGATATACGCACGTTTGACGCGTCGGTGAGGTGACACGCCCAAACGACGCTACGCCCAATCGCTCATCGCTGATGAAAAATCTGTCGTGAAACCGGTGTGTCCGGTGGCCATCAGCGAAATGTTCCTGAGTTGTGCCAATTTCTTTACTGATTCGGTTTGCGTGGCGATGTCCATATGGGTCAGATCTCTGAGGTGTAACCGTGAGAAGTGGCGTGCCCTCCCGTTGCGGAGGATAATCGTAGCGCCAGAAAACAGGAGAGAATCGTTCACGAGGTAGGACATGGAGCCTGGAGTGTGGCCCGGCGTTGCGATCGCTTTTATGTCCGTCGTGCCTGCTTGGACACTATCGCCGTCTTTGAGCAGCTTGTAGGCCCTCTTAAGCGGTGGATTATACCTGAATCCCATGAAACGCGGCGTTGTCCTGTCAATCATCCGCTCTTCATCGCTCGACAAGTACACGGTGGCATCTTTGAAAAGATTCAAGCCGCCGACATGGTCACTATCAGTATGCGTGAGAAAAACGGATGACTCGCTCGGGCGTGAAACCCAGGGCATCAAACCCGCGCGCGACGCTGTCCTCGCTCAGGCCCGTGTCGATACAAATTGGCGTGTCAGCTGCTGTATAGACGAACATGCTGACGACTCTCGATTTGATTTCATAGACATTGTCTGCGATCCACACGGTTATCCATCCAACTATCTTGTCGCGTTTGTACCAATCTGTAATATGCTCCGGGTTCATGTGGACGCGGAGACTATTAAAACGCTCTACCGAGTTGGGATTGGCACAACGGTTATTGACCCCCAGGAATTCTTGTATAGCCGTCGTAAAGACGCGTATTAAGCGGGCAAACGAATTTCATTTGATGTAAAACAAGCGTGATAGCGGAGAGAGAATAATGAAAAAAGAAGTCTTTTATTTATCGGACGATAAAGTTGACAATTTAACGGCTCACATGTTCGAAGAACCGCCAGAAAATGGAGAAGCGTGGACGCCTAAAAAACGACCAGCCATTTTGATAATACCGGGCGGTGGTTACAGCTACTGCTCCCGCCGTGAGGAGGACCCTGTGAGTCTGACCTTTAACCAAGCGGGATATCAAGCCTTTATTTTACAATACCATTGTGGAGATTCCGCTGCCTACCCGACCCCGCTCGTTGAAATCGCTAAAGCCTGCTCACATATTCGTACGTTCAGAGATGCGTATGGGGTGGACCCCAACAAAATTGCTGTTATCGGGTTTTCAGCAGGAGGCCATCTGGCAGCGTTGTTGGGGTCGAGCTGGCATCAAAAATCATTAGAGGATTTGACAGGACTACACGCAAACGCAATGAAACCCAATGCCGTGCTCTTAGGATATCCATTAGTAAATCTAAAACCATTTATTGCACGACTCATTAATAAGGACGATAATATCCCACCAGTGGGAGCCATGGTTAGAGAATACGTGCCGAGTGTAGATCCATTAGCACTTGTTAGTGAATATACTCCTCCAACGTATCTGTTCCATACATTGCAAGATAAGATAATATTGCCATCAGAAACCATCGAATACGTTGAAACGTTGATCACACGCAATGTGTGCTGTGAGTATCATTTGTTTAGTGAAGGAGAGCATGGCATATCCACCTGCGATTCGCTTTCCTGCTATGGCAGAACATACCCTAAAAGGGTCCACCACTGGGCACCTATGGCAATTGCCTGGCTGAATGAATTGTTTCAATATGACTTTTAATCTACCAAAGCCTGGGTCCACGGTCTCTGTTTACGTGATTACAAGACAGAGTGACGTCCTGCGGGACAACACCGGAATTAGCAATCCTTTTTCATTACAATGCGTAAGGTTAAACCAAATTCAATGAGAGTGAATATCCCATGATGCAGTTTATCCCGCGTAGTCCACCCGCTGCGAACGGTTTGAAAGGCTTCGCTCGCAACGAGCGGACCTACTGGTTCATCTTTCAAGACGACAAACTGCTTATCCGCAAGGGAAGTGATCGTGCGTTCGTGCCCGTCATTTCCGGCCCCTTGGAGCTTGGGTTGAGTGCTCTGCAGACCGTGTACTTGGGCTACGTCGAAGAGGGCGGTACGCAGACCGAATGCTATGCTGCTGAGGTCGATTCAAGCGCACCTCTGCCCGACGATGTGACGGTCGAGGGGCTACGCGCGCTCTATCCGCTTTTCGACGAACCGCTTGTGAACGTCGCCGGCCGCGCGGTGCAGCTGGTAGCCTTCAATCGTACCCATCAATTCTGTGGACAGTGCGGGGGACGGATGATCGAAAAGACGGAGGAACGCGCCAGGTGCTGCCCGCAGTGTGGCCAGGTCTCCTACCCGCGCCTATCGCCGGCGATCAACGTCGGGTCGTCCGGCGCATTGAGGGTAAGTTGCACATCCTGCTGGCGAGCAGCCCCCGCTTTCCAAAGGGATCCTACAGCGTGTTGGCAGGTTTCGTTGAACCTGGAGAGTCTTTGGAAGAGTGCGTCGTGCGCGAGGTGCAAGAGGAGGTGGGGATCAGCATAAAGAACATACGCTATTTTGGCAGCCAGTCGTGGCCCTTTCCCAACTCACTAATGCTAGGCTTCACTGCTGAATACGCGGCAGGCGAGATTACTCCGGAAGAGTCTGAACTCGCCGATGCTAGATGGTTTGCCGTCGATCAGTTGCCCAACATCCCACCACCGCATAGTATCTCGCACCACCTGATCGACTGGTGGATCACTGTAGCCACCTCTGCCCAGAAATGAGTTATTAGTTGCAATGTGCCCCCGGCACCCGTGTTTTAAGCGGTGCGCATTCAAAATTAACGCTTTTTGATGTTTTCGGGGTAGCTGAAAACGCTTTTATACCCCTTCGTTTTTCATGCTTAGTTTACCCTTCGAGAGCCTCTTATTTTGACATCACGGGACGATACAGCAGTATTGACAATATTTTACATGCATTTAGATCGATTGCATGCAAATTCAATGCAACCGCATTGCGACTAAATGCAACTAATCTTCACCACTTCCGCACCGCTCTTTGTTAATCGTTATTCAGAACGTGGCAGCACGTTCACCTGTTATGAATGATGATTGTCTCGAAGTAGACGAACTGATACTAGAGCTTGCAGACTACAAGAACGACTTTGCAGACATGGCCGCCGAAAAACTTTTACGGAAGTGCCCTATCAGTTGGCAGGCTTACATGTACATGCAAGATCGCAAGCACGACCCTTACATACCTGACAGCACACGACAGATCATTCGGCAGATCATCAAGCGGATATAGGAGGAGATACATCAACGGCGCGAATATAGCTGGATCTAAACCCATCGTGAGACGGCATAATCATCCGGAACCTCGATCCAACGCACGTGCGCAAATCGAAAACAGAAATAATGAGCTAGGAGATAAGGGTTAGATTATAGGAACACGCCTAGAGGTTTACTGTTCCGTTGAAGCCCAGCGCATCATCTTTATAAACAAGATTTACTAGCTCAGCGCTTTGCGGTATTTCGAAAACGAGAAGACCAGTCGCCTTATCTCTTGGGCTTATCACTATATACGCGTCACCACTATATGGAAAATGTGCGAAACCCTTCGTATAAGTAGCGTTGTTTACCTCGTATGTGTTATTGTTCGAATCGTTCGCCGTGAAAGAAGCTATATGCATAGGTAGGGGATCGGACCCCTCATTCGTCACTGTTACGTTATACATAACGAATTTGTAACCCTTATTTGGTGTTTTAAAACCAATCTCCTGTGGTGCTGTCTCTTGGGTTGCTTTCATGCCAAACGTTTTCGAGATACGAATATCTGAGGTGGTGCTAGTGCAACCTGACACTAACAAAGAAGCAACCACGAGCAATAGAACTGCTATCGCGGTTATCGGTTTGAATTGCATATGCTTATTGGGTTGGGTGAACGATTGTTATTATAGCAGTGTCTCTATTTTTGAAGCAAGTGCAAAAAATTCTTTTAGTCCGAAATTTGGTTTACTGAGCATATGAAACTTTGGTAATGTGTTTATGACAAGATTTGAGTCTGGGCCTTTTTTAGCTGGTCCAACATTAACCATAGGATATATTCGCAAGGTAACATTGCCTGTTTTTACCTTTTCCTTGTAGAAACGTGATGATAGCTTTATGAGGTCCTCGTCGGAATTTAATTTACCGCAAATCTGTTGGTCTCCTTTAAACATGAATTTTGGTCTTAAAAGTCCTTCTTTACGCAAATATACATCACAGCTCGTGGGCTTAGCTATGTTAGTAGTGTAAAACAGTTGCGCAGGATAAAAAGCGCGTAAATAGCCCACGATTGAAACAATTAGACTCGTTGGTCGCTTCCCCGGTATGTCAAAGTAGAACGTATTCTTAGTATCAAGGTTGCCCCCAAAGCTGCTTAGTTTTACCTCATGAAGCGTTTTGCCTAAGCTGCTGCTTTCCTCGGTATTAGCTGCTTTCCAAGGGATAGGTGAGGATTCGCCCAGTTCTTTGCGTATCCACCCCTCAATTTTGGCGCCATATTCCATCGATGACATAATATCATGCTTTTAAGGTCCAAAGGATATGAATATTTCTTTGCCTAATATTGTACATATTGCCTTATTTTGTCAATCTGGTAATATATTGAGGCTAGATCGCGTATGCATGAGCGAATGTTGACTTAACTCTTCCTATTTAGAAGGAAATCAAACTAGATAGCCATGCTGTTACCCTCTGCGCTGGCTAATTTGTAAAGTTCCATGGCTTTATCATAATCTTGGTTCAATATCACGCCCCTTTTCAAGTCGATAACCGAGTTCTACCAACTCTTTGCCAAGCTTTGATTCATGCTGCTCTTTTTCTATCGTTCCAGTTCCTTCTTTCTCTTCAACACCTTCCAACTCCATGTAGACCACGTCTGGTCTGCCCAATCTATCATAGTCCCACTTCTTTGGAGCAAGCTGTTCGTCCCATTTAACCCGTTTGGTTTCTTTAAATCCGAATAATTTGTAGTATTCTGGCAAAAATCCATCGAAACATTTAACTTTGCGCCCTCCGTTTTTGATCGCCTCATCCAATACACGCTTAGCCGCGTCTTCTAACAAGGTAGCGACGTATTCCCATTCATCCGCCAGTAAACCACTATTGTCTTTTATCCACTGCTCTCCGTTGGTTTTAACCAAATCGTCAAGCATTTCTAGGTACTCTTTTATGAAGTCTGAGTCTTGGGGGATGATGTTCCCCCCCAGTAGCCGTTGTGCTTGTTCGTATGTCATCATTTTATCACCTCCATATTACCGCTCCAAAATGCAAGCTTCACAGAAATGCCACTACGAGGAAGAACACGAAAAACGCCGTCGCTGCCAGACTCCCAAGGATAAACGCGACGAATACGAAAAGAGCTGCGTAATACAGCAACCCGTGCGACTTTTGCTTCGATACGGGAGGGTCTGGCCAATCCGCTAGATAGAGCGTCCCGTCATTGTTGCCCCTTACTCTTGGGTCCATTTATTACCCGCTAGGACGCTCACACCACACGGCTCGTCCTATATTCGGCACGCCTCGCGTAGTTCGCCATTCGGCCACCATTCATCGCACTTTGCGCCCTGAAAAATGCCGTGTGAATTGCAGTCTCGTCATGCACGAGTGAAGATCCGATGAGTGTACCTCCCTCAAACCGATAGTCCCACCCGAGCCCTGCTGATTTGAACTTTTTTTCTACGCACGATTGCGTCTCTTTGATAAATGTGCGGGCATCGTCGAGCGTCGCTGTGCGACTGCCGCTCTTTTTTTGCAGTAATGCGTCTATCACGTAGCTTTTCACAAGCTTAGGGTGCAGCACCTCATAAGCGGCAGCCCGTGATATGAGGTCAAACCCCACGACTTTTTCATTGACGAAGACGAGGAGTCCCTTCTGGTTTTGTACGTGCGAAAAAGCGTCGAGACAGCCGTCAAGCTCTTTCTTTTTCGCCTCAAAGACTTCAGCCATAGCACGGGTCGGCGAGTTGACCGCTGAAGCCTCTACCATTCGATCGATGTCATTCCAAACGGCACGCTGATCAGAACGATACTCGTGGGTCTGATTGAGGGACGCAGACACGGATCTTTGACGATTTACCCGCAAGTCCCGCGGCATCACGTATCCGGACTCGCTAAAGGTTTCTGACGTGTAACCCCAGCGCCCTGCCTCCGTGCAGCTGACCGGAATTATGGTCTCTGAGTGCGCGTCTAAGAGTACCGATGCGTTGAGCACCCGGTTCTGCTTTGCCCCTTTAAGCTCCTCTCCGTCGAGAAGGAGGATCGATAAGTCGGCGTTATTCACTACCTTCAAATCGGGAACTGACCCTCCGGCATTGACTTCAGTCACCACTATCACGCCGTCGCGCAACGCTTCAGCGAGCGTGCCATAGGTGAGCGTCTCAGGCGCTGTGTGAAACAAGGGAACAGCTGTTACGTTTTTGTAGTGTTGCAACTCCCCCAGTTCGATCTGCGCGATATAGTCAAGCGTGTTTATTAGAATCCCTCCTTTAGGAATAGTCGTATTCAGGTTAATTATTACGACTTTAATAGCAATAAGACTGATTACTATTTAATAATTTTCATTGAAAATAAATTTATAAAATTTAAAAGAAAGGAATGGTTTTACTTGTCGTTATAAAGACACACTTTAAATAAAACAGATAAATTTTTAATGTTTGATATTAAAAACGTCAGCGGAGGTCTTTATGGTCAACGTGATGATTGCGACGGTTGGTTTTGAGTCCGAACCCCTCATTATCGGCATTCAGACGTTTAACATCAAGAGAATGATCCTGATTCGAGAGACCAACCCTCCTTCGGAGGTTAAAAAGGTCGAGAACCTTATGGTGTCCACCTTTGGGAACTTCATCGACATCGACGTCAAGGAGGTCGACAACTGGTATGACATACTCAGCCTTGTAGACCTCGTCACGTACCTTATCAAAAGCGAGCACGACAGAAACAACCAGGTCTTCGTCAACATCACGGGCGGACGAAAGACCGCCTCAATAGGCGCCTTGTTGGGCGTTTTTAAGAACGTGACCAAGGTCAAAGAGGTCTTTTACGTCACTGAGGAGGAGCACGGCATATTGCCGTTGCCCAAGATCTCGTGGTCGCTGCAGCGGACCAAATACACCCTGTTGAAGTTGATTTCCGAGGGCATGAACGATATCGAGGTGCTCAAGGAAGAGCTTGAAGTAAGCAGGACGATGACGTACACGCATCTTCGTGATCTGAAGGACCAAGCGCTGATTGTGGAAACCCCTGACGGGTACGACCTGACACTGGCAGGCAAACTGCTGCTCATCTAGCGCCGTGACCGCTAAAAGCATTGTAGAAAAGTTGAAGCATAACGCTTTTAAGTCTGTATCTTTCCTTTCAACGTGTTTCGCATGTTATTCAACCCCTCTCAACAGAAAGCTGTCGAAGAAGATGGCATTCAGCTCATTATTGCCGGTCCTGGTTCAGGAAAAACCCGTGTGGTAACAGAAAAGATCCTCCACCTTATTGAAAAAGGCATCAAACCTCAGAGCATTCTTGCCCTCACGTTCTCTGATAAGGCGGCTACCGAAATGCTCGAGCGACTCGAGCAACATATTGACCCCTCTGACATCACAGCTGGCACGTTCCACTCGTTTTGTCTTGAGGTGCTGCACGATAACGTCTTAGACTCTGGCATCAGCTTTGCCTCAGGCATCATTAGCAGGACGAACCAACTGGTATGGGCGCTGCGCAACATCGACGCTTTTGGGTTTGAGGAGATCGAAATCGGCAACAACGCAACAGAAGTCGTCGAATCGATCA
>CAYHCZ010000059.1:0-9366 GCA_964355295.1 uncultured Methanomicrobia archaeon | reverse complement strand
TGGATCGGACCGACGTTCAGCTAGTTATGCAGTGAGACCTTGTTTCATAGTGTAGCTAACGTGACAATCACAGATGCGTTTGCCGCCTTGTTTCATAGTGTAGCTAACGTGACAATCACAGATGCGTTTGCCGCTAAGGTAAAAAGGGCTAAAAGGAGCGAATTGAGATGCCACAGTGCTTCAGACACGCCAAAAGCAAAGAATACCACGGCACGCACTACCACTATTCGTTCACCGGTCCGTAGATATGATCCCGCTTTTTCTCACACAATTCTATTTTGTTCAATATCGAGGTCCAACCTTGCTTCCCGAAACGTGTTCCTGCATTGTGCCAACCCCACAAGGGCGAGCAAAGAAAATGAAAAGTAGTACCATGCGAGCTGCTGCAAACTAATGCTGAATATCGCAAGGGCTTGCGCAACGCCAAAACAAAAGGGAATTAACGCATCTAAGGTTGTATTTAACCGCCGGAACGCTGGTGCCGGGAATGTATAGTTAATCCAAATTGCTATGATCATCAGAAATGTAGCAATGATGAGAATGGTCCAGAGTGGCTCGTATGTACTATTGATAATGCTAACCAGTTGATCCTTTACTACGAGTAACAAGTACCCCAACGCAGAGGCTTGAATGATACTAAAAAGGGTTACATAATACATGGGGTTGAAGTCGAGTAACCGGTCAACAAAGTTTTTAGATCGATCGCTCTCATCGCTGTTACTTTGAGAGAGTAGCTGTTTGATCTCTTCGAGTTTTGACTCGAGGGTTTAAAGGTGAGATCTGAGGTCAGCTTCCTTATCGCTTTGCACATCTTCATTATGGGGCGCGCTTTGCGAGATCATTTGACCACATTTTTTGCACTGTACTCAATCTAGATCAATAGGTGCGCTGCATTTTTTGCACAATTGCCCGTCTTTCATTTAACACCACACATGTGTCTGAGAGGGATATAAATTGATCTTGAATCAACAAAAGAAGTCTGAAATAGCGGATGTACGGGAACAGTACTATACCTACATCGATTGCTTTGAATGTAAATACTCCGCTCCAGTGTTATGCAAATTGCCTATCATCTTAAAGTAGAGTAGTATTTCCATAAGCTACGACGGTCTCGTGATGTTGGTTCGACGATGATCTCACGACCTCAGATCTTGCGCAAATTCCTGCTTTCAATCCATACGAGCGTTGACTAACTCTCAGCTTCGGTGACCGCGAATGTCGTACTTAAGATGCCCGGTCAGCGGGTCTTGGCCGTAGCTCTCGCAGAGTGCGATGAGCACATCCTCGTGGGTCACTCCTACGTTCATGACCGTATCATTGCCGCCGTAATAGACGAGGATGCTGCCATCTTCGCGGCGCACGACCCCGCAGGTGAATACGACCTGCGGTACGTGTATATAGGTGGCATCCTCGACGCGGCAGTCAGCCCTTGACGGGAGCAGGATAGGGATGCTCGACATCTTGACCCGCGCCGGGCCCGCCAGGTCGTGCAGCGCCACGCCAAGCACGTAGGGGTTGCCGTCCATGGTGGTGCGCACCCCGTGGAACACGCTGAGCCAGCCCTTGGCAGTCTTGATGGGCGGCGCACCAGGACCGATCTTGTCCGAGAAAGCGCTCGGGCCCGCCCCGGTCCTCATGAGAGGCTCCGGCTGGATCTCCCACCGATTGGACTCTATCGAGCTCGTCCAGCCGAGCTTGATCTGCGTGTAGATGCCCCCGACGTCGCCGCCTGTGATGTCATTGGGTCGGAACAGACCCGCGTAGCGATCGCCGATGGGCTCGGGAAAAACCACCACGTTCCGCATGTCTTGCTCGAGCACCGGACCGTGGCGCATGAAGTGGGAGAAATCGTGGGTCGTGGCCAGCGAGACGCGCACGCGGTTTTTCACCGTCGCGTGATAGGCACTGTAGGTGATGTAGTAGGTATCGCCAATCTGGGTGATGCGCGGATCTTCGACGCCGCCCGACTCATTCTCGATGAGGGCCCTGATATCGGTGCCGGGGGCGAAGGCATCCTCCTCTTTGGCCGGCGCCATGGCCGGTCGCGGCTCGACACGCCAACCGTCGACGCCGTTGCTGCTACGAGCGACCCCGAGCACGCTCACGCCGCAACGAAGATGAGACCGGAACAGCATGACCGTGTCGCCTCCGTGCAGCGCGATGCCGGCGTTGTGGACAGTCGTGACCTGGAGACCCGGGTCCTGCCACACGCGGTTCACTTCCTTTGCCGTAAGCACGGGGTTATGCGGGAACCGCGCCAGTGGGCAGTTCAGATCGACGATCATCCGGTGTTCCTTAAGCATCACTTCCTTGCTGATCATCGGCCATCCTCCTTGTACGATCCTCGGAGCATCACGATCACGCGGCTTAGTTATTGTTGGAGTCAATTTCGTTGCACGCGATAAAAAGGTATGCTCGATGGTCGTAACAAACCGTCGCAGCGCTTCAACGCGGAATTTTGCAGCAGCTTCATTTCGACTTAATTCTGCGTGTGCGCCTTAACTGGCTACTTTGAATCTGAAGCCTTAAGCAACGCCATTTGCGCAACTTCATAACTTGGATCACTTTGAGAGCAGCTTGATATGCTGCCTTGCCTTGTCACGCTCGCCTAACTGCATATATGTGCCCGGAGTAGACCGGGGATACATACCGCAAGTCGCCGCACCTTTATCGAGTGATGTTCATCTCGGGAACCTCGATCATCAAGTTCCTTTTGCATATCTCAAGCCAGGCCCCAAGACACACGAGACCGACTAGGATGTTGATCATGCCAAGGGTAACGATACGATTGTTCCTGCCAAGGGAGGCGAGGACCATCCTGAAACTGCCAAACATGAGGGCAAAGCAGTTCTCAAAGCGGATGCGGAACCAGCGTCTTCTATTTGCTGTGCGAGCATGAGGAATGCGCCAGGCGGCCTCACGCAGCTGCCCATCAGGGATGCGGGAAAGAGGGCAAGGGCAAAGGTAAGGGGTCCTAGGCTGCCGAAGAGGAAGACCAGCACACCCCCAGCGATCAAGGTGGCAAAGCGGGAGGCAATGATAGCTTTACGGCTGAAGTGACGGGAGAGCAAAGGTAGAGGATGCCCCTGAGATCAGGGCGATCGCATTGAGAGCAAATTACACGCTGTACCACTGTTCGGAGAGCCCGAATCCCTTTTCGTAGGTATATGAGGAAGTGGAATTAAACGCAAGCGATGCGGTGCTCACGAGCGAGAAGACGATGAGAAGCGAGAAGAACCCGGGGTTTTTGAGCACATTCCCGAGCCGGCGGACGGATCGGATCACGGTGCCCGCATACCGATAGCAAACGGTCTCCTCGAGCAGCAGGCAATCAGCCATCGACCCAATGCCGATAAAGGTGAGCGTCCAGAAGAGACCCCGCCACGATGTATAAGGGAGCAGAACGCCCCCAGCATAGGCGCGACGGCGGCTGAGATGACGACCATTGACCGGACGAGCGCGAGCACTGACTCCCGTTCCTCCCATCGTACACATCCTTGACCATCGCGGTCGCGACCGCAGAGGCAGCATTGCCGCTTATAGCTTGGAGAATGCGGAAAAGGATCAGGGGCCAGATGTCCCATGATAGGGCGCATGCAGCGCTTGCAGCGATGTAGAGTGCAAGGCCGACAAGCAGGATGGATCTGCGGCCGTAATTGTCGCTTAACGGCCCCCAGAATAGCATCCCGATACTGAAAAAGAAAAAAAAGGATCAGGGTCAGGTTGGTTAAGCCGACAGAAACGTGAAAATAGTCTCCCATTCCGGGAAGGGCGGGGAGGTAGAAATCGGTCGAGAGCGGGACAAAAGCGGAGAGCACTGCAATAAGTACGATGAGCCCCTTGTCGCCGAGGTATTTCTGGTGAGAATAGGAGTCTGGCTTTCTTCAGGTACTGTGAACATATTCGTTTGCTCCGATTTAGGATACCAAGCCGCGAGAGAGCATCGAACCCCCCGATCGGCTGATTGAGAATCAGCCGCCATTCCGCAAAGCCGTAGCGGCGCGGTGCCGGTAAAAAATGTCTGCGACGAAGGATTATCTACTATTCGGCATGTGATCGGTGTCCGCCTGGAGCATAGGGCATGGTTCGGGATGGTGTTCCTCCGCCCTGGGAGAGCACGATCCCAACGGCGGGTCTCTCCTATGTGATTCGTGCCACCGATGTATGGTGGATACCAAGGCCCGTGAATCGAAGGAAAAGGTGTATGGGCAGCAGCATTATTAGAAACGCAAACCCAAGAAGTCATTTTGGGATCAGGTCAGAGGGCGTCAGCATTGATGGCAAAAGAGAAAATTTTAAGCTTTATCACACTGTTTTTAAGTTTAGTGGTCTTTTGTCGCTAGTGCGGCGCTGAGTCATGGCTAAATAGCGGGAAGTACGAACGGGACGCTTTCCAACATATTGATATTGGGAAATGACGCTGGACGTAGGGCCGTCTGTTGGTCTCCATCCTTTTTGCTCGCCATGTCGCCAGCTTAGGCTTTTATAAAACAACAGGAAGGAAAGATGGTTGTACCTCGGGATACTATTGAAATCGTAAATGTCGTTGCATCCACCGGCATCGGACAAGAAATAGACCTAAAGCAAGTAACGCTTGGATTAGAAGGCGCAGATTATGATCCTAAACGGTTTCCCGGCCTTGTTTACCGCACCAAGGACCCGAAGACGGCTGCGTTACTCTTTCGATCGGGAAAAATTGTCTGTACTGGTGCAAAGAGTATAGATGAGGCACATAAAGGCATTGAAAACGTATTTCAAAGTCTAAGAAATATCGGCATTGACGTCAAGGGAACGCCGGAGATCAAGGTGCAAAACATCGTCGCGTCCGCGGATCTTCACTCAGTTTTAAATTTGAACGCAATAGCCATCGGTCTCGGGCTTGAAAACATTGAGTACGAGCCTGAGCAATTCCCCGGCCTAGTCTACCGGGTATCAGACCCCAAAGTGGTGGTTCTTATATTTGGTTCCGGCAAACTGGTCATCACCGGCGGCCGAAAGCCCGAAGATGCGGCTAATGCTGTCGATCAAATCGTTAACGTGTTTAAAAGCTTAAGCCTTCTATAGTTTACTCAGTTTTGGCCGGCACGCGATGATAATCCCGGAATCAGAGCATTCATAGGTACCGTTTGTTGTGGGGAAGACTTTCTCCTACCTGGCATGGTTAGGGCAAATGAGTACGTGCAGCGCTCCTTCTGCAGGCCGCTTGAGATACCTATGAGTTTTAGCGTGAGAGGTAGAGCGTTCGCAAACGGAACGTTCCACTGCCGAATAGCAAACCGCCTCCTGTGACCGGTCGCTGGGATTAGCACATATGAGCTTCTGAAAGAGAACGCAAAAAGAGGTCGTTCTCCGAGTTTTCGTTGCTTGTTATCAAGAAGCCCATCCCTTCGCCGCTGCCAAGCAGGAATTATCCGCAGTGCATATTGCGCAGGAGTTGAGCTCCCCGCTTTCATAACCGGCTTTAAACCATAGCATCTGTTGCTCAGATGTACCGTGAGCGAAGGAATCCGGCACAACGTACCGTTGCGACTGTTTTTGCAGGGTATCATCACCGATCTTTGACGCAGCGTTCAATGCTTCTTCAAAATCCCTGGGTTCGAGAACCTTCCGTGTTTCGTTTGCATGATGTGCCCACACACCCGCATAGCAATCCGCTTGTAATTCCAACATAACAGACAATTTGTTGCTCATCACCTTATCAGATTGGCTCTGGAGTCGCTGAATTTGCGTCATTTTGCCAAGGAGATTCTGCACATGGTGACCCACCTCGTGGGCGATAACATATACTTGAGCAAAATCTCTGGGGGCCCCGTACTGGTCTTTAAGGGAACGGTAAAAACTCAGACCAATATACAATTTTTGATCAGCTGGACAATAAAAAGAACCCATTGCCGCTTGGGCATATCCACATCCGGATTGTACTCCGCTGGAAAACAAAACCAATTTTGGTGGTGTGTAGACCATTCCTTGCTCTGCAAAAATGGGCGTCCAGGTGTCTTCCGTATCGGCTCAAACAACGGATACAAAATCGACCAACTCAGCATCAGCTGATGACTGCGTTCCGTTCAGGGGAGAGGAGACCCCCCCAATTGAACTTAGAATCGCACTCGGATCAGCGCCCGTCAGCAAAGCGATAACGAGAAAGACGACTACGATGCCGCCACCAATTGTCCCCTGTTTTACTCGTGACCCTCTGAGATCTTCGATATTTGTGCTTCTACGTCCATCCATCCTCATTGCCAACCATCTCTTTTTTTAGCTGCGCAATAACTTTGTAGAAGCTCTAGGAAGCCACCCCTACTAATGTTTTTTGAGTAGCTATGGGGGATGTGCCTCTACAGGTCGATCGTGCGTGATGGCATCATGATCGAGCTTATAGGAGAGTAAACGTCGAGACCGTAAATGAGGATCTATTTGAAGTAGCTGCGATCCGAGAACTCACGACCTTGGTGGCGCAGTGACCGTCGCTTCGGCTGGCAGCGACTCGGCTTCAATATAGACGCGGTTGGTCTCTGGGTACGCGCTGAGCAGGTCTGCTTCAATACGGCGGATCGCCTCGTGCATGTGCTCGGGCGTCGTACCTGCGGCGAAGGACACCCCCATATTCACGAGCAGATCGTGCGGACCCATATACATAGTGAGGATATCGCCCGCGCTCGACCGCCGGATCCGACTCCACGCGCCGCCGGATGTCTGCGAGTTCTTCAGGATTAACGCCCTCGCCTAGCAGCAAACCCATGGTCCGCGACGCGAGGATCCCAGCCACACTCATCAGCAGAAGGCCGATTGCGATCGAAGCTACGCCGTCGAGATACGCATTGTTATATAGGTGCCCGAGGAAGATCCCGAGGAACGCGAAGATGAGGCCGAGCAAGGCCGCGCTGTCCTCGAGCACTACGGTGTAGAGACTCGGGTCCTTCGACTGCTTGATGAACTGCCAAGCGCCCATCTCGTCCCTGGCCTGCAGGAACTGCTTAATGGCCACCGTAAATGATCCACCCTCGACTAAGAACGAGATGGCGAGCACGATGTAGGCCGCCGTAGGATCGCCCATCTGGGCACCCGGCGCGACGTGGCGAATGTGCAAGAGGCCTTCGTACAGCGACATGCCACCGCCGATGCCGAAGATGGAGACTGCCACAATGTGCGTCCAGATGTAGAGCGATTTACCGTAGCCGAAAGGGTGGCTTTCATCGGCCGGCTGCTTGGCGCGCTTCAGTCCCAGCAGCACGAGACAGCCGTTTCCCGTATCGACGAGCGAGTGGATGCCCTCGGAAATCATGGCCGACGAGCCGGTGATTGCCGCCGCAATGAACTTGATGATCCCGATGATCAAGTTGCCGATGATGGCTGCGACGACCGCTATTTTAGAATCGCTTTGTGCTGTCAAAGGCCATCTCCCTTTCGATAGCGGCTCCCGCCGCCAAGCCAGCGTTCTCGAAAATCGAGTTTAGTTACATAAGCCCTTCGGTTTGAGCGTTTGTGATGCTGATATCGTGATGTGGGAAATCTCCAAAAGTTGGCATCACAACACTATGAAGGGTAGACTAGGTAACATTAAGCGACTAGCATTGCCGTCTGGCTAAGTTGGGTCATTGCTCTTTTAATCTAATATTCATCGATCAGCTGAAACTATCCAGCTATCCTTGGCCAGCCTTAGGACATAAGTCGTCAGCCGATCTCAAAACCAATATATAGCGAGATCACAATTCAGGCTACAAAGGCTGTTTAAAGCCATTGTGAATAGATAGGAGATAGATTATGGGGATCAGAGAAGAATTTACCGATGAGGAATGGCAAACGCTTTTGAGCATTCCCTACGCAGTCTCATTGACGATCGTTACGGCGGCCCCATCATTCTGGGGTGCCTTTGGCGAAACTAAGGCATTGATTACGGAGCCGGCCAAGCTGGCAGCTGCAACTGGTAGCGATCTTGTTGGCATATTATCAGGTGAGATGCAATCAAAGGCCAAGGATTTGATTAAGCAGCAGCAGAATCTTGTCAAACACGATCAATCCGGCTTCAGATCCAAGACCATCGAGGCCTGTACGTCTGCTTCGGCAATCTTATCGAAGACCACTGCGGAAGAGGCGATCGCCTACAAAAAGTGGGTGCTGACCATAGGACAAAAGGTAGCTGAAGCTGCGAAAGAGCACGGCGTCGCCATCAGTGAACCGGAACAGACAGTTCTCAGTGAAGTCTCCGCTGCTTTCGGTATGAGCGACGTTTAGTTAGGATATACATGTGCGATTATAGGCTATGTTGTGCACCTCTATGATCAACAAGCTTTAAAACACGTGCTTACTAAAAATGGATGGCTGTGTGAATGTCGGTACACCGGCTAATAACGACTTCAACGTAAATGTCCAGCACGGACGACGGTCTATTCAGAACTGAACGATATTGTTCAAGAGCTAAAGGTGTTGCAAGGTTATGAGGGGATCCAGTTTAGTCGAGAATATTCTAGAAGAAGTCTTCAAAGGAACTCGGACCACTGACGCTGAAATCGAGGACTTGAAGAAAAAGTTGGCTGAGAAAGAGGCCGCGTTAAGTGAACTTCACGCCCAGGACATTGTAATAACCGGACTGCAAAACGAACTTGAAACGGTAAGAACGCAGGTAAAAACCCTAGAAGAAAAGCTTGCTATCTACATAGGGTTGAATAACGACTTGAAAGCAGATAAGGAAACTTTGCAGAAACAGCTTGAGCTTGTGACCTTGAGGCTTCCTGCCCCTCGGGTTGGATTCTGGGCCAGACTGTTCGGAAAAAAAGAATAGGAATTGTTACGTCACTTTTCACCACGTGCATAAGCATATGCAATTGATACTCCCCTCCGTAAGCAAGGCGACATATTGCACTGTCTTCTTCTTGGGTGAGGTCTAGTCCCCTCTATATGTTCAATCGATGCTCTTACAATTACCGTTACCTTACAATTTTTTTGAATATTTAGTATTGATTCATTCAGTTGTACTTTTTCTAGAGATAAGCAATTAGAACATAAGTACTCGAGGAAAAATGGATAACCTGTACCCGATACAAATGCTCGACAATGAAGAACTAGAACGTGAAAAAAGTGTCCGAGGCAGGGCTAAAGTCATCAACGAGTTCACGTGGAGCGCCGTAGTCGACCGACTTGAGGGGATTTATGGAAGCATTGCAGACGTCAGCTAATTTAAGCCGGCAGAGCCTATCTATTTTCGCTTACTTTTTTTCAATCTGCCAAAGGACATGAGCCCCGATAAGATGACACAAACCAAGTGCGGAGGTACAGGCAAGTTAAAAATTGGATCACTTGCACGTGGTCTTACGAACACGGGGTTTTTGTTCGGTGGAAATGCGATCTCGGCCGTCATTTCGTTTGTTA
>CAYHCZ010000058.1:0-9800 GCA_964355295.1 uncultured Methanomicrobia archaeon | reverse complement strand
GCGCCTCGCCAACGCGGTGAACAACGTGCTGCGGCCACGGCACTAAATCACATTAGTAACGCTGTAACCCTCGAAACGAGCGTTTCTTTTTTGATAACGAATGCCGCACGGCTGAAATAAGCTCTCTTTAAAAAAGACGGAACAGCGTTTTTAAGTGGTCTTAGGGTGCGACTAACATTCTTAGGGGATCTCTGAACGGCAGCACGAACTGAGCAACAAATTGTGAAAGCGCGTAGGTGCCATTCTAAAAGTAGTAGATCTTCAGCACTTCTGGTTTATATTTAGTGGGAGATTCAAACTAAACGAGAACGTGGTAGGCCAAGCTAACCTCAGGTCACGGGGTCGATGGCAAGTATTTAAAGTATTGGTAGTCGCCAATCCAAACGTATTGATCGGTCTGGACAATCAGCTTGGCAAGCGTTCCTAGTGAGGAACCTGTATCATAAATGGCATAAACGCTCGTTCCGTTTCCTTTCGCCCGCTGATTCGCTTCGGGACTGAGCTTATTTGGATATGAGGTCGCTACTAATCGATAGCCCTCGTTCTGGTTGTTCACGAATGTTGTTGCTTCCTCAGGAGAATTGAATCTAATCAGCGTGACGTTTTCACTGTAAGTGACGCTTGCCGCACTGTTATTAGACGACGGGTAGGTCCAGGCATCCTGTATCTTCGCAGAAGTTGCATTTATGGGTGTAACACGCCACGCTGTCAGATTGTTCGCGTGCTCGCCATTTAACGTGGTGTGATATAGCTCAATGTATTGTGCCAGCTGCGTGTCTGGAGGCTTCGCTGGCGCGGTCGTGGTCGACTTCGTGCACCCGGCGACTGATAGCGACGCAATAACAAGTAGCGCAATGACCGCTAACGTTTTTTTTGCCATCCGTTTCGCCTTCTTCAACCTTGTGCTTTCAAAAGAATTAATTGAATATGGTTTATGAGCGAGAAGTGGCTTAAGCCTTTCTAGTTTACTGACTCAGAATAGGTGGCGCAACGTTTTTTTTTCGCGAGCGCAAATGATATGATACCTACATAGGTTGCCGGTGTACGACGTAGCGGGCTTACATCAATCGCTGCAATAGCGCAGCATAAGCGGCGTATTTGGCGAGCGTCTGCCAACGTAGAAGAGCTTATTTTGTTTTGTCGGGGGTCGCTTGCGTGCGATCAAACGGTTTTGTAACGCCGAGAGATTCGAGATATTGCGCATTGTTTGATAGGGTGGTTTCAGCGCCAGGTTCTTACAGTCCGCAATAAATACCCGAGAAAGACTCGTTGTGTGTGTGCAACGCGCGCAAGTACAGCCTCTGTAGAATAGAATGTCGCTTTGACCATTTCCCTCTCGCTGCGAGGCAAATAGAACGCATAAATTGGAATTCCGAATGCAATGGTTATGAGTCCAAAAACGATCGTTGATATGCCGCTTTCGAATATTAGAAGCGCAGAGAAGATTATGCCAGCAATCGCAATTATAGGTCCGGAAATCTTTTCAATTAAGGTTCTTCCTGTTTTGATCCGCCCTCGCTCTCGTAGCGCAAGAACTACTGAACTAGTGATGAGATATACGAATGCGAGGTTGAAGGTCGAAAAGAGGATCAGTTGACCCAAACCGCCAAACAACGAGAGGCCTAGCGCGAGAACGGCTTGAGCTATTAGGTTCTTATGAGGTGTCCCATATTTGGGATGGAGATCGCTAAAGAAACGGGGGAATAAGCCGTCGAGCGAGATAGCATAGGACAGTCGAGACGTTGATAATGTGCCTGACTCATCGGATCCAGATACTGAGATGAGTGCGCCGACTCCGAGTATGAGGCCCCCAATAAGCGCTAGTGTCGGTGTAATTGAAAACACCACACTCCCCGCAGTGGCGAGGGGCGTGGCATCAATCTAGAGCGAGGAGTTGACAACGCCAATGATGACAAAGTTCGTCAATAAGTAGAACAGCGTGACTATAGCCATTCCAACGATGATTGCTTTGGGTATTGTGCGTGTCGGGTTTTCAACTTCGTTCGACGGTATGACTGCAAGCTCAAACCCTGCATACGCCCAGCAAATTAAAACGAGTGCCGGCCCAAAGTTACTAAAGCCGAGTGGGGCAAATGGCACAAAATTTGCCGCGGTTTGCGTGGGATTGAACCCTATGTATAAGAGCCCAGAGACGATTAGCAGAACCAGCGGGCTCAGTTTAGCAATCGTGAGAACGTCATTTGCACGTCCTGCAGTTTTCGTTCCTCGAATATTCACATAGGTAATCGACGCGATAAAAAGCAACTTGACTACCGCCCCTTCTGCGGAGGTAAGCGATGGGAAGAAAAAGGTGAGGTAGCGAACGAAGGCAACGGGGAAAACGGCGAGCGTGGCTACTTGGGCGAGCCAGAGTGTCTACCCGACGATAAAGCCTGCGAAATCTCCCCTACCTCCCGCGCGTAGGCGTATGGTCCTCCAACCTTGGGTACGAGGGTCGCGCATTCGGCGAAGTTTAGCGCAATAATGATAGCAACCACTCCGGCGGCAATCCACGCGACTAGGCTTGCCGGCCCTAGATATTGGCTGCCCGGCGAGGCAACAATATATATGTCGGCGCCGACGACGATCCCGACGAGCAAATTAGTAACATCAAAAAAGCTGAGCTTTTTAAAGGAATTGTTAGGTTGCATGTGGGAGTCTTAAACTTCGCGGCCTGGCCTTACACTTGGTGTGAAAAGTTGGTAAGGGTGTATGGACTCATCTCGCTACATTACTGTCACTGCGCTTTAGGCCTTTAATAAGTGCATTTACCATCGCCACGAGCTAATCCTCCGCCCTTTAGTTATGTGAACTTGTGTATATGCGTATTCTGTTAATTTGATTCAGACGAATACATCCGAAGCGCACGTTTGCAGGGGGTAAGGGGCGCGTCTTGCTGATTGAAAATTGTAGTATCGCATTCCGAACATCCACAACAAGTCGTTATGATTAACGTAAATAATCGAGCGTTTCGCTACAAGCGAGCACTGTCACGCGCTTGGCAGATCCTGAGCATGCTCTACTATGTGTGTGATGACGTCCGCGACCGTTTTTAACGCAAGAAACAGTATTAGGGCGATTTGGTCAACGAGGAAAACGCCAAGAATAATCGTGAGCTGCATCGGAATAATTCGGGCATACGGTGAGAACATCACGCTGCCGATGTTCCATATTCGTGTGCGTTCCTGTTCGCGGTTGTGCAAAAAAGAGTAGAGGTGATTTGCAAAAAATAAGGCAATACCGGCGAGAATGAAAAGAACACTCGCAGCAGTAGTGCTGTAAGCTGATACCTGAAAGAACCCCACAAACGTGAAGACTACAAGAAAAACGAAATACACGAAATGAAAAATTCCGTAGTGAATGGCGAAAAAAAACGCCGTTTGCCGCTTTGTCTCTTCTGTGGGGGCAACTGACTTATCATTTACGTAGAAACCATTTGTGGAAAACTGCGTCAAGTCGAGGATCTTAAACACGTTAAACACGCCGATTATAACGCTTTGCGCCCAATAAATCCATAGCAGCGTTATGAGGCTCCATTGTTGATCGAAGGCAATAGCTATGACAACGACGTTAGAAACGAGAAGGGCGAGCGTTGACGGATCTAGAAATGCGCGCCTCCAGCGCGATGATGTTGTTCCCTTACCCTCTATTGCTTGATTGGTGTGACTCGTTTGACTCACCGTCAGTTGCGTACTCTCATCACGATTGACAACGCTTATTGAATCAGCACGCGAACGCTCATTACGCAAAGCTAGGCCACATTGCCCGCAATATTTGGCCTGTTGGGTTGTTGGGGTTCCACAACTTGGGCAATACCTGTTCATCATATTTCATCTGCTAGACCAGCACGTTCTTTTGCGCACAATAGAAACGAAAATCGCACTGTCTACACACCTTTTGGTCGGGCGGTTTTGTAATGAAAAACTCTTTTTGTTTAATGCTGTTCACGACGTCGTCGAAGTATTCGCCAACAGCGTCGATCTTATCCGGTGAGTAGCTGATTTCGGTAATCGCGTCTTCTTTTTTCGACTCTGCCGTCCAATAGATAAGCAATCGATCTGGCCGCTTTTGATACCGCTCCTGTAATATGTGGCCATAAACGTGGAGTTGCCGTTCGTACCGTGTCATCGACTCGTGATCGGACGGCGGTTTTTGTTGTGTTTTGAAGTCAATGGCCTCTATCTTGCCGTCCTCGGTTCTAAGGAGGTCCATCTTTCCTGCCATCACGTATCCTTCCTTCTCAACCGAGACGTCAAGTTCGACGTCGGTAATGCGCTTGATCTCCTCACGATTTTGGTCTAAGTAGTTAAGCACCTGCTGCAACGCGCGCTCTCGTTGCCTCTCTCCGATAGGGAGGTACCCGTTAGCGAGCAAGCCTTGGTAGTTACGGTCAAGCCAATTGCGAATATCTGCCCGCGTAAACCTTTCAAGCGTACCATCGAGCGCTTTATGATGAATATCCTCGATGGTTTGATGGACGAGCGCGCCGAATAGTACCCCTCCAAAGCGCGCTGGTGCAAATCCGTACTCTTTGTACATCAGGTACTGCTGCGGACACGTCTCGTACACGTCGATGTGCGAAACGAGGCTGTAGGCCTTCTTGGGAACATATTGTGGTTTTGGCGAAAATGCGCCAGATTGTAACGTCTGCGGCTTGATCACGTCCCACGTAGGCAATGTGGTCCACAAGGGCGCAAACATGGGCAGAGGGGTTCTATTCGCCGCGAGCACGAGAAATCGCTCAGCGCGCGAAAAGGCTACATAGAAGAGACGCATAACGTCGAACTCGTTAATCAACCGTTTGGGCTCAAACTCACCGCGTTTGTAGAACGGTTCCAATGTTGCGTTAATCTGGCGATCATCTTCACGTGCTTTTTTGTTTAGCGATCCGACGACTACCACGGGAAACTCAAGCCCCTTCGCTTGGTGTATGGTCAAAATCTGAACGTGGCCTTTAGGAAACGGGTTGTCTGGATCTTCGTACTCGTTCACCCCTGATTGCAGGAGGTAATAGAGGTAGTTGCTGAAGAGAAGTTGCTTTATGGTCTCACGATTGTCGACTGTTACGGCCGTTGCGTGGTAGTAGAGCTGAAACGTCGCAATGAGTTTTGAAAGTATACCTAGATTACGTGCGCTCCGTTCGTTAGCAAGCATTGTTGCGAATGGCTCGTAAGCTAGTAGTTCGTAAAAATAGTCGATGACGGCACTTTTTGCGGATTGTGCGTCAGGATATAATTCGCTGATTTCACGGGATTTTGCGTTAATGTAATTGCTCAGTGCTAAGTTGTCGTAGCGAGCGCGGAAGGTGTATCCGTCTTGCAAGTAATCTTTCACACTGATCGTCGGGAGCTCGTCTTCGCTGACGCGAAAGATGTCAGCGTAACAAGCGAACATGAGCTTGACTTCCGCGTTTTCAAGGTAGTTCCGCGCCCGGGGATTGAAATAGGGGATGCCGCGTCGCTTTAATGCAGCGATGTAATGCCCGCTCCAGTTCCTTTGAACGCTGCGCAAAAGCAGGGCGACGTCGCTATAGTCGTGGATGATGCCATTCGCTTTAAAAAAGAGAATCATTTCTGCAAGCGTTTCCGCTTCGATGTTTTTTTCGTGTGCATCAATGCGAAAGACAGCCGGGTAATCAGCAAATGTGTGCTCCGGACTCGTTTTGATCTGCTTTGGGAATCGGAAAGATCGCCCTCCGTACTCCCAGTCAATCGATCGCATGAAACGGTCGTAGCTTTCGACGATTTTTTGATGTGAGCGATAATTTGTTGTTAAAGTGATTGTCTTACACTGGTGTTTAGTATCCACAAAATGATTACCGAACTCTAAGATGTTCCTGACGGTACCACCTCGAAATCGATACAGCGCCTGATCTTCATCTCCGACGATACAGATATTGTTGTGCAGTGCGGCAAGTTGAAGGAAGATCTGTTCTTGAATGTAGTTTGTGTCCTGATACTCGTCGATCATAACATACTTCACGTTAATGTGGATTCGCTCGCGTATAGGCTCGGCGTCCAACAAGTCGAAAACGATCTTCTGAAGATGCGCGAAGTCGACGCAGTTAGCCGCAAACAACTGCCGTTCGTACCGCTCGTAAGCGGTCGCGAGTTCAATGAGGAGGTCCTTGCCCGACCCCTTCATCGCCTTTGTATTGACGGTTTCTTCGGTAATCTTATCGAAGTAGCGAAGCGCTTCACGAACGATGTTCCATTTTTGCTGAACGCCCCACTTGCCAAGGTAGCGTTCCTTTGCAGGAAAGATAGCAGAAAAATGCTCAAAAAGAAAGAGCTGTTGTGTTAGGTCATCTAACACGACGTAATTCTTAAGCATGCGCGTTTGTGAGAGGTTCGCATTGATGATGTCCGTGCAAATGCCATGCATCGTGCCAATCGTGAGGTCATAGAGCGGCGCGTTGAACCCGACTTCTTGTGCAATGAGGTTAATGCGATCTCGTAGCTCGAAGGTTGCCTTCACGGTAAACGTCGTAAGCATAATTTCGGAAGGAGATGCTTTTCCGGTCATCAGGAGGAAGAGCGTCCGTAAAATCAGCACGAGTGTTTTACCTGCCCCCGGACCAGCTATGATTTGTACAGGACCTTCGGTAGTCGTTATCGCTTTAATTTGATCGTCGTTGAGGTTATAACGACTTTTGAACTGTTCGATGATTGAATTCATCTTCAACGCTTCTGTCGCGTTCAGACGTTGCGCCTCCTAAATGGCACAGCGAATACAAATGGTGCATCAACGTCGAGAGGGTTTTCACTCTAACGTGAATGACTCCATTATCGATTGTGCCTGTGGCAAGTACCGATCAAAATCTTTGGACAGGGCTTTATAGGTAAGCGTATACGCCCGACCGTTCCTGAGCGTCCACGTCTGGTTCACTTTAAGCGTCTCTTCTCGCACGGTATTTTCGGTATAATGGACTGCAATCGTGCCTGTATAGGTTGTGCGAAATGCGGCATTCCCGCTCAAAGTCGTGCGTTCTTTAGAGAGCACCTTGAGTTCTTTGTAAGCGCTCGTTATGGCGTCTGCATATCTTTCAGTGACCGTATCAAGCGTCGCGTGTTCATTAAAACTTTCGTCAGTACTGACGGTGATGGCGTCGACCGGCGAATCCTCGTCAAGATATATATAGAGTTTTGTAGAAGTTGACGCGTTCCGATCATTTTTGTACCGCGTTGGCCATGAAATCGTAAATCCAGTCTCACTTTCAAAAAAAGTGTAAGCTCCAGCTTCTGTGAGTACCAGCATAGTAGCAATTGAGGCCAGCAAATTCACAAATATCCCCCATTTCGCAGTAGTGGCGTCTCTCGAAAGAGAAACCGCACTAAAGATAAGCACATACAGTTAAAGTAATAACCATATTTAGGTCCTCGCTAAATTCTTCGCTCTCTTTTTTATTGACATTCTATAGAATTGGTTTGTGTTGTTAAGAAGAACAACGAGCCATTCCCGTCATGCTACATGAGGGTTAAGACAGTAATACTATATCTGAGCAGAAGACCTTTAACTGTGGGTCGGTCAGATCTACATACTGAGGTCGACCCCACATTATCCCGTTTTTTTGGATAAGTTCACACGTGGATCCTTTGTTTACCGTTCATGGAACAGAGCAGCTATGAATTCGACTGCACGGCGTGCATAGTCCTTCGATACGTATCGAAGCGTTTCTGTTTCTGAAGTCACTGAAAAAACTGCATCCAATCCGTTTAATTTCAACATAGGGGCAGCGAGATCGTCTGTTTCAATGTATGTTGGCTTGTCAAATAGCACGCAAATGTCGTGGGCTGGCACGTCAGTCATTTCTGCTAAGTAGTATTCGTTTAGGACCTCTCGAACGGTCTTAGCAGCGCAGTTCTCATCAAATAGGTGCGTTTTTTCGTCGGTGCCCTCTAGGGTAACTGGTACGGAGGCTCCGTCTTGGAGCTTAGGTTTTAGGATTTTTTCTATCCAAACTTCATCAAAAACTGGTGATACGTGCTCAAATTTTGCGATAAAAAAAGTGACCTCTCCGTTTATTACTTTGATGGTGAACGGATAAACCCACACATCAATGTTTTGACGGTGTGCGTATGCACGCGCGTGTTTTTCAAATCCGCTCGACGCGAGAAAAACGCCATTTGGAGAATCCTGCACATCCTTGAGGGCTGTTCGGAGTCTACCGAGTTCTCGTAGACTGACCGGTTTGTCCCAGTATTTTGCCTCTATTGCACATATGTGCGTTTCTCCCCTCGTTTGAAACTTCCAATAGACGTCAAATTGGTGAGTCGTTCCAGAAATCCCTTTGAGCTTCTTATAGGATTCAACCGTTAGGGTCTGGACAGAACCCTCGTTTTTGATCTGGTCAACGAGTTCCGCAACAATTGCGTTATGCGCAGTTCCCTTGTAACTCATACGGTCGATAGATGACGTTCGTACGCGTATCAAGTTTTCTATCGGCCTTTTTCTGTGGTTAGATCTCTACCCCTTCCGAAAAAAAGGCATTTGGAATCATTTAACGATGCGCTGTGCAAAAAGCAAAAAGCGTTCTTCATAGCCGTCTTTCTGCTGGCATCTCCTCGCCGCTGTGTGTGACACAAATTATTTGTCACACTTTTACACAAAATGCTTGCTTCACGCGGAGTTAAGAAACTCTCCTGCGCGGATTAAGTCGGAGGTGAGCGTGATGGCAAAAAGAACACTGATAGAACACGAACGCCTAGTCGCCGCTATTATAGGACAGACACTCTACGCAATGACCGAGACTAAACTCACAGTAGCAGAGATCATCGACGCTGCAGCAGAAAGTGCCCGGCAAAGGACAAATGAAGCTACCACAGAACGATGGACTTAGAAGACAATGTATGCTACTACGCGTTTCATATTGGCTGTCTGAACGCGAACGATCCGGACTGCAAGAGGTGTGCAGAGGGTCTGAATACAGCCGTGAATAGACTCTTGGAATGAGCGGACAGAAGAACCAGGTGACTGTGTAACTCTGCTAAGCGAGCTAAAAGCAAGATGAGACAAGACAACGACGACTTGAAGAGCGGCAGCATGAGCCTCTATTCTGGCACTCAACGATGACAGGTGTCGTTATTCGGGGAAGGTGATGTTTGCCGCTCGAAAGCATTGGTTGAGCAAGAGCAACGAAAAGATCGCACAAAAAAAACAGCACAGTCTCGAGCGCAGCGTGACTTAAGCCGTTTGCATCCATGTGACGCCGCAAAAAAATTGAGCGCGCCTCAGCTTTTGCTTAAAGGCTTTGTCGTGCGTTTTGTCCGAGATGCCGTCATTATACGATTTGACGCGCAGTAATATTTAGAGACATATCATTGAAAACTGTTGAGCCTCATTTAGGAAGAAAGGAAACCGCCATCCACAGCGATGATGGCGCCTTGAACGTAGCTTGCTAAGTCACTCGAAAGAAAGATGACGACTTTTGCCACCTCGTCAGGCTCACCCCAACGTCCTTTGGCAAGCCGTTGCTGAAAATCATATCCAGTCTTGACAAGATCAAGCTGTACGTTCAAAATGGCATCCCTCACCAAGGATTTCGTTCCTGTCGTTTTAATTGCACCAGGAAGAACAACATTTGCCCGGAAGCCGCTTTTTCCGTAGTCGTGAGCGAGTGACCTCGTCAATGCGATAATTCCAGCCTTACTCATGCCGTAGTGCACTGCGTCAGTTTTGAACGGAAGGATAGCCTCAATTGAGGAGACATTAACGATAATACCGCCCTTCTTGTTCCGTAACCTTATGAAGTTCTGGCACATCCAGAACGCAGAGTTCATATTTATGTTGAGGACTCTTTC
>CAYHCZ010000057.1:0-9843 GCA_964355295.1 uncultured Methanomicrobia archaeon | reverse complement strand
TTTTCATTCGATCGTGCTTGTACACTTCAACGAGCGTTTCGAGCCGGTCAAGTCGTTCCTGTTGTTTTGCGTTGGCTATTTCCGTATGACCTTTTTCGATCATAAACTCGAGAGTATTCTTGTCGATCGTTATTAGGTTGCCAGATCGTTGTATCGGGACCTCGCGCGTTGAGAAAATCGGAACGTTTGCGCTAAACAAGATTTTCCGGGCTGCATCAGACATCTCGTTTTTCAAAACGATAGCACGTATTCCTTTGCTGACCAACAGCTCTGCAGCCGCTATGCCCCCGCCGCTTGCGTCTTCCAACAGGATGATGCTTTCTGCAAGCCCTACCTGTTCATCAGCCGCCTGAATCGCTTCTCGGTTAAAAAATTTGACAATTTTGATAGCCTTAAGCGCCTTATTGTACTCAGATTTTCTGATCTGCTTAAGCTTCTGCGAGCGTTTTTGTAGGCCCTTATTGACCCGCTTGCTGTGCGCAAGTTCCGCTGCAAGGCGGTCAATTTCCTTCTGCCGGAAGCTGATTTCCTTATTTAGCTTGACATTCTTCGCATCTTCGGACCGGACCATATCAATCTTGTTTTGCAATTGTAGCACTTTCTCTTGGCTTAACTGTAGGGATCGCTTCAAATCAACGACATAGCTTACAAGCCGATTGATTTGCTCGTCTTGCCGTTTTATGAGCGCTTTAAGATAATGGATATCAGGGCCAAGCAGGTCTTTCTCAGAGGTAGGGATCTCCTCTTGCTTGTAACCTGCCTTATTATCTACCTTAGCTAGGGGCTTTTTGAGCAGATTGATGGCAGAGTCGACCGTATGTCCCCGCAAAACAAGCATCTGAAGCTCGTCCAGCACGACCTCAGGAGGTGCTTTTTTCTCCACGCTTTCAAGCTTATTTTTTACGCTTCTTACCGCGTCGATTGCCGCAGCGAGTGCATCCCGTTCGTGTTCGTTTGTATATGAATACGGCTTCGTGTCTCGCTGCTTCTGATCTACTGAAAGTGATGAAATGGGCGTATGCAAAATGGCGTTGAATGCACGTTTTATTCGATCAACGGTTCCAGGCGTGGGGTTTTTATCAGTAGCTATGATGATTGGGTGCCCCGACTCGATGAGCAGCCCGACTAGTTCAGAAAAACCCCAGGATCGTGAGCTCGCAATACTAATGACCTGTCCTTTCAAATCCAAAACAGCAAACGCAGTGGTTGTCCCAGGGTCTATACCGACGATCGTGTACGTCCTTTTCGCCGCGGCCTTAGGTCCACTGTTCTGCCGAGCTTTCGAAATTGTGCCGCACCTCCAACGCGTCCAGATAAAACCTTATCCATCCTTCGAGGTGGTTGGCAGCGCCTTAATCGCGCTGTTTCACGTTTGCAACAACATCTTCTGTTCGTTTCTTTATTTGATATTTTCTAGCAAAATAGGACAATATATTGCCTATATCTCTACTCAGCAGCTCATCTGCATTGGGATGTGACACTGGTACCCATTGCGGCCAATCAATTAACGCAACTTTTTCGGTGGTACACACAATCACGTTGTACTCACTTAAATCAGCGTGGATGACACCGCAGTCATAAGCAGATTTGACCTGCACCATAATATTTTTAAGCACAGTGGCTGGATGTCCAAGTGTAGTGCTGCCCAATTCACGTCCATTAATGAGGCGCATAACGATAACATGTCGATTGTGCGCAATGGGCTTCGGAACAACAACACTGTCGTAGAGGCTTGTTAAAGCTTCAAATTCCCTTTGAGCTGCGAGCCTTGAAGTGAGCATCCAGGAGCATTGTTCAGTCTTACCAAAATAGCCCCGCGATCGTTTCACACGTCGAAACGTCGTGCCCGCTCTATGGAATTTTACAATAACGATCTCACCGTTTTCTCGCTCTGCATCATAAATATCAGATTCCTTCCCCACACCCACTTTCGATCCAAAGGATTCTATAACATTGCGCCGAACGAGCGTATTAATGCCGAGGGCATCGTACCCTACAAAGGTCAGTCTATAACCAACATAGTGGACAGTTTTCCGCTCAACGAGCTTATGTTTTGAAAGCCGTCCTATTCGGTAACCCACCTCTTCTGGTGGCAGTCGGGTATAGTAGGGTAGATTGTCAACCGGAACCCAGTCAAAAAAACGCATAGCGCGCTCGATACCGTCCAATACCCTAAAATCATACCGTTCCAGATTCCTAAATTCGCCCGCAATGTCCTGCAGCAATTTCATAGCAGCCTTTCCACTTTGAGATTTTGCCACACGCGTGACAAAACACTTTATTAGTATTTGTCTAGAGATTAAGTAGAAAATGAAGTGCGATAAATGTAGCGCGAGCGCTATTGTTTTTCAGAGGTATTCTGGACTTCACTTGTGTAGGACACACTTTTTCACCGACGTAGAAAAGAAGATCAAGAGAGAGGTGCGAAAGGAGAAGATTGAAGGAGCGCTAGCAATTGCACTGAGCGGCGGGAAGGACAGCGCCGTCACGTTGAGCGTATTGAATGACCTTCTTTCACGCCGTGGCATTGACATTATAGCAATTAGCATCGACGAGGGCATCACTGGATATCGCGAGAGAGCACTCGAATCAGCAGCAACGCTTGTTGCAGAGCTCGGCGTTAGATGGGAGGTGACATCGTTCGAGCAGTATTTTGGCGTCAGAATCGATGGAGTGAACGAACGCCCATGTACGGTTTGTGGCATCCTCCGGCGATCACTTCTCAACCGTCTAGCGAAGGCGGTCGGCGCTTCCACGCTAGCCACGGGGCACAATCTTGATGATGAAGCACAAACCGTGCAAATGAACTACCTAAGAGGAGATATCGATCGGCTACTCAGGCTTGACCATCCAGCCAAAGAAGGACTCGTTCGGCGCGTAAAACCGCTCAAATACGTCCCTGAAAAAGAAGTAGCGCTCTATGCTATTCTTAAGGGCATTCCAATTAATCTCGATGAATGCAGGTTTTCAGCTGGAGTTTTTAGAGCAGAAGTCCGAGATACGTTGAACGATTTGGAGCTTAAGCACCCTGGAACTAAATACGCACTCGTAAGAGGTCTTGAAAGAATTTTGCAGCTGACGACACGCTCGCCTTTTGAACTCAGTCAATGTGCAAGATGCAACGAACCCGCGGTGCGGACTATCTGCCAAAGCTGCGAAATCCTTGAAAAGTTGCGGTCACCGAATCGAGACACGACAACCTAAAAGCGCATTTCTTGTTAACTGCACGCGAATTACGTTCGCCTAAAAAATACTGTCAATTTTGCTGTATTCAAGCTCACGGTTATAATCTCTGATGCTCGTTTCCTTCTTAACGCTGCCTGCACCTTGTTTTGTGCTTTGAAACTTGAAAAGCTCACCATTGTTCGGCCCTAAGACTTGAGCAGATTGGACCCCGGTCACAATGGACATTACTCGTACTCGCCCCTCGTAACCTTTCAAAATACGCGCCCCCCAAATGACGTTTGCGTTAGGATCCAACTGTGAAGTGAGGGCTTTAGAGATCTCCTCGGCCTCCTTTAGCGTTAAATCAGGCCCGCCTGTTATGTGGATCAATGCTCCTTTTGCACCGCGGAAGTCTACTTCAAGCAATGGATGGTTGAATGCTTCACGGACTACATCTCGTGACTTGTCTTTGCTTCGCGACTCACCAACAAGCATAGCGGCAACCCCACCGCTGTTCATAATTGTTCGGACGTCTGCGTAGTCAAGGTTTATCAGAGATGGTTGTGTGATCGTTTCAGAGATCCCCTTTACAGTCTCCGCTATAATCTGATCCATCACTGAAAATGCCTGGTCAATCGGCAAGTTAGGAACGTAATCGAGAAGACGATTATTATCAAGAACAATTACCGTATCAGCATCTCTCCGCAAGTCTTCAAGCCCTTCTTCGGCCTTGATAAGCCGTGCTCGTTCGACGTTGAATGGTGTTGAGACCATTGCTACAACAATGGCACCTTGAGCATTTGCAATCTGTGCGACAATTGGAGCTGCGCCTGTGCCTGTGCCGCCTCCCATCCCCGCCGTTATAAATACAAGATCGGCGTCTTTGAGGAGCGTTTCCAACGTCCTGCGACCTAACTCGGTCGCAGATCGTCCGACCTCTGGATCGCCTCCGGCGCCTAAACCGTTGGTCATCGATAAGCCAACTAAGACCTTTACGTCCGACTCGATCATGTCTAGATGCTGCTTGTCAGTGTTAAGCGCGATCGTTTCTGCTCCCTCGACTCCGATGTTATAGAGTCGATTTATTGTGTTGTTTCCAGCCCCTCCGCAACCCACTATGAGAATTCGGGGCGCTCCAAATTCCTCTTCTTTGTCATCCTGGGGCATCTGGGGTCGCTGCTTTTCCATCTCGCATCGACGCAAAGCCTCCTCGACAATACTTTGCATATACACCGTCACCTCTTCTAAATTAAAACTGCACTTCGTTCTTTTCTACTCAGGAGCTTCTCGTAATGGGTATCAACTAAGTCTCGAACAGCTGCTCGGATTGCCTCGCTTTTAGAGGGAAATTCTCCCGCTGTTACGAGCAGATCTATTAGTTCAAGCTGTTGTTTGGGCAATCTCAAGGTAATTCGCTCCATGGCAATTATCTGGAAGTATGTAGCGTCAGACGGAAAGCTGACTTCTGTCTGCTTATGAGACTACAAAAAGCTGCCATTTGTCAGACGCACGTCAGTTATATGTCTGACTTCGATTCGCCCTATTGCCTTATTAAACTTCCGTTATCACTTTTTTATGTGATCGAGCGATAAAAATCCCATTATATTCTTTAAGCACAAAGTGACTCGCAAGACTACTGAAACTATAAGCATATTGCACTTTTAAGGTCTTAAGGTGAACACAGTAAAGAATAAGTAATAACGGCAGTAATACTGTCGTCACCCGCCTTAACTCAGTCTGGCAGAGTGGCCGGCTGTAGACCGGCATGTCCCCCGTTCAAATCGGGGAGGCGGGACTCAAACGACAAGACGCTCCAGTAGCTCAGCCTGGGAGAGCGCCAGACTGAAGATCTGGTTGTCCCCGGTTCAAATCCGGGCTGGGGCATTTTCAACAAGTAGTCGACATAGAAAACTGACTCTCACTTCTCTGTTGTTCTGGCAACAGCGGCGCTAACCGATCAACGAAGTCCTTTCACTCCGGCTTTGCATACAAGTTGAAGTTAAGCTTGAAGGTTACAAGTGACCTCATCTAGTTAGATAAGCAGGCGACAGCGAGCTCTCATTCGCCAAACTGCCGCAAAATCTCTGCCGTTGCGTGTGAACTTTTATATAGATACGCTTGCATTATCGCATGCTCGATTTTTGCGCTGGTAGTGTAGTTGGTTATCACTGAGGCTTGCCAAGCCTCAAACCCGGGTTCGAATCCCGGCTAGCGCATCTAATGTGCCGAGGTAGCCAAGTGGACTACGGCGCCAGCCTGGAGGTCTCGCAATCAGACAGCTGGTGAGGCTTTTGCCTCGCAGGGGTTCAAATCCCTTCCTCGGCGTTTGTTTCGTTCGCCGCCTTCTCAGCAATAACGTAAAGCTCTTCTTTTTGACCAGCAATTACTTTTAACGTTTTGAATCCATACTCCTCAAACCGTTTCAAAAAATCATCAACAGGATTGTCTTTAGGTTTGCCCTTAAGCACCTGCAAAACGCGCCCGCCGGCCTTAAGCGCCGCAGAAGACTTTAAAAGGAGTTCTAATGAGTCTTTTGGTGCCGCAGTAATATCATTCAAAATGACGTCGAAGTCGACCCCTAAACTCATAAAATCAAAAGAATATGCGTCAGCGTAAATTACACGCACCTTGTCGTAATAGTGCTCGATAACGATGTCAAGAAGCTGCTTGGATGAAGAACTGAACTCGATTGCATAAACCCTTTCAGCAAACTCCGCCGCGTACCACAAAAATCCCCCTGCACTTGAGCCGATGTCTAGCACGACGTCCCCAATTTTGATCAATTCAAAGGCCTCTTGGATACCTTTCAATTTCCAATAACCAGCTGGCTTATCTACAGAGGCGGCGACAATTACGGTATTAACGCCCGTTACATCAAACGAAGGTTTTAGGATCGATCTACCGTCAACTGCGACAAACCCACTCTTGATCGCCCTTTGTGCTCGAGAGCGAGATGCGACAAGCTTTTCCCGAACGAGATACAAATCCAGCCGCATGGTGTGCACAAACTTCTTGTATGTGACATTCATGAATATACACACTAAAAACCTTTACAAAACAGCCAAGCATGTGGAGTGAAGTTCTCGCCCGGTTTTCCAAATTTCCAGCTCAAGAGCGTGTCGCAGAGGTTTTGCTTGAACATGGATTTCAAGTTAATAGCGCTGGATCGGTTGCCTCAGGCTCCATTCGAATCCCTGACACAGAGATTGCACGAGAGGCTAAAGTAGATCGACGTGCAGTCGACGAGACGACCGCGACAATTCTGAGCGACGAAATGCTAAAGAACTTTTTTTCAAACATAAAGACGTTCGTTTTTCTCCGCGACGTCGCACCCGTTTTAGGACTTGGCGTCATAATCATTACGCCTCGAGACGCTTCACAAATCGGTATTATAGAGGAAGTTACACAGACTATAGCAGAACACGGCATGAGCGTTAGGCAAGCTGTGACTGACGACTCTTACTTCATTGAAGACCCAAAACTAACGATAATCTGCGATACGCGCATTCCTGGCGCGCTTATTGATAAGGTGTTACGTCTTGCTAGCGTAAAGGGCGTTTCAATTTTTTAAACGAAAGCTGACAGGGCGACCCTCGAAAAAAGGATGAGCTACGCGAAGTGATGTCTCCCCTAATGCAGCCGAGCTCCGATTCTAAGAAAGGACCTATTATGGGGACAAGACCTGGGGCGTCTGTTCCGTGTTTACAGACGATAGAATGTTCCAAGATTCCAAGCCTCTCGATTGCATAGACATCGCGAGCGTGACCGCTACGCTTAAGCACCGCGTGAATCTGCGCGCGAGAAACATTATTAACGTTTATCCGGTCAGTCCCTTTTTTCCACCGCCAAAGTGTGTCGATCTGTTTTTTCGTTAGCTCTGCATCGTTTTCTTCGACAAGCCTGATCTCAAGTGGTAAACATCGAATTAAACCGAATCTTGATGCAATTTGCGGAGCAGTGCCCCTCCCCAACGGTTTGAGCTTGCTGTGGTGCACCAAGACACGTTTCCCGCCAGCATCGAGGGCAAAGCCTAAATCATTAATAGCTACAAGTCGAGCGCAGACGATATCGCCCCGTTGAACGTTGTGCAACTTACCGTATCTCTTTATGAGTAGGTCAGCAGCAAGCCCCTCATCAGATCCAGATACTGTCACAGAGATCCATTTCGTAAGCTCAAGAGAATAAGAAATACGTAGTCCACTCAGGTCATTATTCAGCATCGCCCCAAAGGACGAGCTCACCTTGTCAGCTTGTCCGCAGACGAGTTGCATGAGGTGAAGCGTTCTCATTGACTGTTGCTTTCCACGCCTCGGTTCGAAAAACGATTGTTACTGTTAAAAACTTCTTCATGAAGGCTTCTTACTCGAAGCGCCGCTTGCAGTTCGACCTTAGCACAGAAATCTGCTTCTGCTTTCTCAACGCTGATTCTTTGTGTGCCGTCAATTAGATTATCGACAGCCGCTATGATCTTCTGTTCGACTGTTTGCGGCATGTAATCTCCTGGTGGGAAACACAACCTTGTTGCTTCTTCCTCGGTTATCCCTGCTCCAACGTGCTTCTCTGCGATTTGGGCAATACGTTCATCTACTCCGTAGCTGCGGAGAAGCTGTCCGCCAGCGATACCATGTATGATGCTGTTCGTTTTACACCTCCCAATGTCATGCAAAAGTCCGCCTATTCGGACTAGCGCTATGTCAGCATCTCCTCTCAGGTTCGCTACTTCCACTGCGTATTGAGAAACAGCTTTCACGTGTTTGATAAGTTTGTCGCTGCAGCCACTGTTCTTGAGAAGCTGTAACGCTTCTTTGTCTGAAGGGAGGTTATTCGAAGGCAATTCTTAGTTCTTCCAGTTTTTGTCTTATTGCTTCAGCCAAAATCGAACTATCCTGAAAGTCAAGCCCGCCCTGGCATACAGGGCAGATAAAGCCGTAATCGCTTGCATTCTCAAATAGAAAGCGACTACAGCCGTTTTCGCACGTATAGCAGACGTTTTGTCCTTCAAAATCTAATCGGGTTTTAAGCCTTCTTTTCAGCTTTTGCGCTTCTTCTTCAACGTTACGCTCGACATCGCTGATGTCTACTTTCCATAGATATGTGAGCCACCCACTATCCTTGTCCCTTTCACGTCGGTAGTTAGCCAAGCGATTTTCATATAAGATATACAGAGTACGCCTCACTGTGTTTAGATTCGCGTCTGTTTCTTCCGCGATTTTTTCATCGGTCAGCTCATTTATAGAAGCACGCTCTACCATTTCTAAACCGTCTTCTCCGACGAGATTCTTCAAATAGCCCCGAACTGCAACATCAATAACCATCATATTTTTTTTGGTTTCAAAGTATCTTATATTTACTGACTTATATGTCACCAGGAAGCTCCGAGTTGTTGCGCTCAGCTCCGACATGTCTTTTTGCAGCTTCCATATAGTAAAGAGAATTATTGAACGCGCAATCTCGCGACTTACCATACCCGATAGCTGATATGACTGGTTTAGCACATTCGATAAAGGTTCCTTCTTGGGGGGTGTCCATGTAATTCGAGTCGTCGCAGGTCTTCGTCACGTAAAAATCGTGCTCAGCGAAATAGATCGTGCGGCATGCAAATCTGCTATATCTCGCGGGGGGAACCAGTTCACCTTGACAGCTCTTGATATGCGCTTCTACGAGGTTGATGCCGAGTGCCCCTTCTATCGTATCGAGTGTTGCTTGAAACCGCGGGTTGATCTCTATTATGACAGGGCCATTTGCGCCAATAATGAAATCAATACCATTAGTCCCGACTAGGCCGAGAGCTGTCGCGATTGAGTTTGAGATTTCTTTGATTTGCCTAGAAAAGCTTGTTCTTAGCGGAGTCACACTGCCGCAAAAGCTATAACGCCGCATAGGACCCAGATTCTTTAGGCCAATGAGCTGTTCGTTAATAGCTATTGTAAGCGCTTGCTTTCCAGTAGATAACACCGACGCGCTTGCATCAATACCTTGGATATACTCCTCAAGGAAAAAATCATCCCAGTCGTTCTCGTGGTAAAGCTCAATACTTCTCGTTAAGTGTTGCTTATCTCTAACAAGAACGTTCCTAAACCCACCGGCTCCCCGTTTAGGTTTCAGGATGAGAGGAAAAGACAGATTGTCTTCTATATCAAAATGCTGAGGGACTGGATAGTCTAAGGATTCAAGCTTGTCCCTTAGACAGTCTTTGTCATTAACGAAACTCGAAAGTGATGGAGGGTTCCCCGCTACCCGTGGAATATCAAGCATCTCAAATCCAGTGGCTAATATCGCGTGATCGTAAGAGATGCCCCTCACAAACGCTTTCAAACTGCTATAATCAGCATCCGCATATGCCCCGGGACATTCCTCTCTAAAGGAACGCGTGACATCCCCACATTTGGTCAAGTCACTGTCTTCATAATGGCTTACGGACTCAACGTAAAATCCGGCCCGTTTTGCGGAGCAGACGATGTGCCGTGTGTTGTATCCGATGACCAAAAGTCGCAGCGGTTCGCCACGTAGACTAAAGGTGTTATTCGATTGGCTCAGAACGCTTAACACCTACCTTCTCGTTGACGTTTCCGATAATCCTCATTTTTCCCGAGAAATCTGTCGCGAGCTCTTGGCCATTCTGCACGCGATCGAGGAAGATGCTCAACGCTGCAATTTCCGAGTGTGGCTGGTTTGTAA
>CAYHCZ010000056.1:0-9857 GCA_964355295.1 uncultured Methanomicrobia archaeon | reverse complement strand
TTGCCGCCTCCGCCTACGATAAGATGGTGGAGAGAGTCCTGGCCCACATCAAGGCCAACGGCAAGATAACCCTGGCCGAAGTCCGTGACCTGTTCCAGACCAGCCGCAAATACGCCCAGGCCCTGATAGAGTACCTGGACGAGAAAAAGATAACCCGGCGGGTGGGGGATGAGAGGGTGAGGTACTAGGTCACAAACCAGCGAATGTATGAGTAAGCGGTAGCTCTTGGCGCTACCGTGGCCAGATAACCCTAGTCGGGGCTATCATCGGGCGCGGAGGCCTCGTAGAACAGCGCCCCATTGTTCAAGACAGTGCCCAGGCCAGGCGGGATGGGACCACGAGCCTCGTAAGCAGCAGTGGGCACATACACTTCATTAGGCGGAGGTTCAGCCGTAGGGTCAGCCCCCTGACCATTGGCACCAGGGCCATCAGCCATCACTGCGCTTGCCAGAGAGATTGCCAGAGTCAATGCCAACATTAATGCAATTGCCAGTTTCTTCATCTGTTTCTTTACTCCTTACCTCCTTTCTTTTCCTAAGCGATTGATTGGTTGTTACCCCCTCAGCCCCTCTCACCCACGCTTTGACTACCTATTCTGATGCTAGCATGCTGAAGGGGACCGGACAATCCCCCAAATACCCCACTGACTTGGGCAATTAGTAATGGGGAGGACGTTCCAAATGAATGGGAAAGCTAGGTAGTCGTGGCGGTGGCGGATGGGAGTCGAACCCACCGAAGACATTTTTCATGCCCCTACTCTGAAACTTAAAAGACCATCGGTTCAATAGACGTGTAGTATTCTTTTGTGATAAGTTATACCTCAAGTTTAAGTGAGGAGGCAGGTATGGAAACACCGGTTAAAAAGACCTGGAAGTCTACAGTTGCTGGGGTTCTTACTATAGTAGCTGGGGTACTTAGCTCAATCAGTTGCCTTGCCATGATTGTCGCCGTTGCCGTTGTCGGCAACAGCGAAGTGTTCCTGGATGCTCTCAGAGACGCCGGTTTTTCGGGGGATATTGGCCTGCTCCAAACTATTTTCATTATAGTCGCCATCTTCTCAGCCATTACGGCTATACTAGCGTTAATAGGTGGAATATTTGCCCTTCAGAGAAAGAGATGGGGTTGGGCACTCGCCGGTTCAATCGCCGCCATCCTGTGTTCATGGCCACTAGGTATAGCAGCTACCGTATTCACCGCAATATCAAAAGATGAGTTTAAATAGCCTGGCATATTCAAAGGGGTAGACTGCTGGCGGGGGCGGATGGGAGTCGAACCCACCAAAGACACTTTTCATGCCCGGTTCAGGAAGGCAAGGGTTACAATTTTAGCAGATGATATGTTGTCACAGGCACAGGAGTCACTGTTTCGTCTTTGCAAGCCGTTCCACCAGCCAGACCACGTTCCTGCCAACGGCACTGGCCTCTTCCAGGGCTGACCGCGTTGGGGAGCCGCCTACTCCTGTCTTCACTTCCCCCTTCCCCCTTCCGTAACCTATACCTCCCCCGGCTATGAGCATTCTGTGAATAGTGAAGTAGCTGTAGAGGATACTGAGCACCTGACCAGCTCCCACTCGTCTCGCTACCACGATGGCCGCCGCCACTTTCCCTCTCAATTTTCTCGTTTGCAGAAAGGCATAGGTCCTATCGATTATTGCCTTTGCCTGCGCAGTCACATTCAGGAAGTACACGGGTGTCCCGAATACGACGCCATCCGCTGACTCAAGCTGCTGATATATTACTTGCATATCATCCTTAATTTTGCAGATGCCGTTCTTTTCGCACGCTCCACAACCATCGCACGGTGATATGTTCTTTTTCGCCACCGAAACAAGCTCGGTTTCGGCACCGGCCTCACGTGCCGCCCTAAGAGCTTGCCTCACTAATATCTCTGTGTTTCCACCTTTACGCGGACTGCTGACAATGCCGATGATTTTCACTATTAAGACCTCCTTGTTCCAATGCGCCTGAAATAAGTATGCTTTACCTTAGTTCAAATCTATTAGTTGACCAGAGTGGACCATCCTACTGGCTTCTTGAAGCTGGCGGGGGCGGATGGGAGTCGAACCCACCGAAGACACTATTCATGCCCCCCGACGGATTTGAAGTCCGCGAAGCCCACCGGGACTCATTCGCCCCCTCGCCTCATCATTGTAGACGCTACACGTACCAACGTCAACCGGTTGCTCGTTTCTACTTAACATACTTAACGTTTTAGAATCGAGTTTACTTAACAGTTCCGGACTAGCGCGACACTTGCCGTGTCTAATCTGTGAAAGATACGACGCGCTAACGCCTAGCTCTCTAGCTAGTTGCCTTAATGACTTAGTACGTCTCATTGTTTACCCCCTCTCTTTTTGTATTCTAGTGCGCCTTAGCTCAAGGGCTTCGTCGAGTGTCTTTCGTAGCCATGTTTGTTGAACGAGATAGCGACTAAGCTCTGGGTCGATTGCTAGCATCATTCTCATAGACACAACCTGCGCTATGTGCTGAGGTAATCTTCTTACCGGTGCACCGATTGAACGAAGCCACGTATCTTCGATTTCGAGACACGCTTGCAGCGCTCTTTCGACCTGACTGTCAAGATAGCGATTGTAACTATCTTGTGAACTCATTGCTTGCGCTCCTTAGCGCACGTGACACACTTGCAACCGCGCGCCACGACGTTACGATACCACTTGTGACCGCATTTCGGACAAATGCGATAGATACCGGTGCCCTTTGCTTTCGTAGGCTCGTCGGTGAACGGCGTGTCGTCGTGCGGACAAACGCCGGCGTCAAACTTAGCTCGATTGGAGTCGACACGCTTCTTTGAGGCTTTCTTTGGCGCTGTTTGGCGTGTCTCCTCGGAACGCTTTGATGCTTTAGTCGTCTTCGCTTTCCTACCCGTGCCTTTTTGCGGTAGGTTGGTTGTGGTGCTAGTTGACGTAGGCTCGACCGGCGCTTGCTCGAAGATAACGTCAAAGATTGACTTCGTGGCGTCCTCGACGTTCTCGTGTGCCGGAGCTTCGACGCTCTCCGCGCCATTCTGGTCTCCGAGCCAAAGCGCTATATCGTCATAGATAGGCTCGCGACCGTCTTCCACCGGCACGCGTAAAACGTGGTCAACGAGAATTAGAATTTCTCTAGCGTCTCGCGCGTAACCTTTTGCGATTAAGTGCTCGTGAAGATTCTTAATCACATCGTGCGCTTCGTCTACGTCCACTCCGAATGACGCGGCGACGTTTTCGACCTTTTTCTGTAGCTCGTCTTTAGTGTAGTGTTTCATTTCGACCTCCCTTTCTTTTTAGAATAGGATGCCGATAGTCACAATGCCAAGTTCTTTGGCAACGAAAGACGAGAGACCGCGAGAGCTACCGTGCAACGGCGATGATAAAAGTCTATCGGGTCAGCGGCTTTTGACGAGGTCTTCTTTAGTGAGTGCGACCGAGATTTCGACGCATTTGACAACGGCGCGAACTTTTTGTCATAATAAGAGTAGCACATTAACAGCTAAAGATGGTACTCACTCGCTACTCGTCGGAGAGACGGGCTGCTAGTCCTAAACACGATGATAAGGGAACTAAGCGATGGTAACTCGTGGCTTAGTTCCTTTTTGTTATAAGAGCAGATGTGAATAATATGAAAGATATGGGCGAAGTCAAAAAGCCGGCGAGCAGACTAGATGCGGAACTCTTGCAAGCATCGTCGCGCCTAACAATCTATGGACTGCTGGAAGATAAGAGCGACGAATATCGACAAGCGTTTCTAGCCGGCTGGTGTTATTGTGCCGACGAAGTGCTCGCTCTAATGAAACTTATGTGGCAATCGTGAGATTCGCGCGACTAGGCTTCTATACCGGTTACGACGTGCGTAGCCCGATAGTAGTCGACGCAGCGCGTTTATATAAAAACTAAAATCGAAAAGGAGTTCAATTCACAATGGATAAACTCGACGAACTAGTCGAAAAAGCATCTAATCTTGAAAAGCAGATAAAGTCTGCGGAGTCTCCGGAGAACGAAGCGACTGTGGCACTCGCGGCAGCGAAACGACGCAACGACCCACCGTCATTCGAGCGCAAAATGCGCTTCGAAGCGCCAGACGACAATGCTAAGTGGCCGCCGGTTACATGGATAAAACGCGGTCAGGAGCGCGAGTATTCGCTTGAGGAGCTAACGCTCGGACGCATGTTACTCGACGCTCGCGGTCAAGTTCTACCGGATGCGCTAGAATCGCGCTGGCAGTCGCTAGCTAGCAGATTACGCAAGTACACCATGACTACGACCGGAACTGGCACCGGCGCAGAATTGACCGACACTATCTTGTGGAATCAGCTTTTTGAAGACATACACGCTCAAACTCTAGTTGCGGGCCTCTTTGTGCCGTATCTAGATATGGTGAGCGGTAAAATGGAGCTTAGCGAAATGGGCGACGCGACCTTCTACAAGCCAGCCGGTGAAGGACAGGCGGTAACGGCGACCGACTTAGTGACAGCGAAGCGAGCACTAACCGCTTACATCGTGAAAGCGGAGGTCGGCGTCTCCGACGAAGAGGCGGAGGACGCTATCATCAACATGATAATGGGGATTCGTACGACTCTCGTACGCAACGCGGCCGAGGTTATCGACGAGCTAATTCTAAATGGTGACGCTTCGACCGGTAAGCAAAATATCAACTATTATGCCGCAACGGGCGGTAGCGACTTATCCACTTCGTCACGCTTCTTAATAGGCTTCGACGGACTTCTACACTACTGTCTTAACGAAGTCACTGGACAGAAGGTCGACTTGGGCGCGCTCGGAGTGGACGACTTCGCGACGCTTATCGGGTTAGCGGGCAAGTATGCCGATAACTCGCAACGGTGTGCTTTCATACTCGACCGGTGGGCGAATCTAAAAGCTATTCAGCTTGACGATTTTCGAACGGTTGACAAGCTCGGTGACCGTGCGACATTGCTTAGAGGGCAAGTCGGCGCTATTTACAACGTTCCGGTCATCATGTCGCCGCAACTAGCTAAAAGCAACGCTACCGGTCAGGTCGACCAGACGAGCGGCAACAACACGAAAGGTCGCATCGCACTCGTCAACCGCGATATGTGGAAGCTCGGCTTCCGGCGTCAGGTTACCGTCGCCGCGCAACGCGACGAGTCGAAGGGCTTGACGAGCATTGTCTGTACCATGCGCATGGCGTTACAATGCTTTGGCGACCGGAGCGATGCGAAGTATTCTCATACCGCGCTCGGCTTCGACGTGACCGTGTAAAACTAGCGCGCGATAGACGGGGAAAGCTAGGTGAAGAGTGCGTGAGTTCCGGCGCACCGGTTTGTCTATGTGCCCTCTCCTATGCAACCTAGCGCTAAATGGAGCTAGCGTCTATCGTAGCGTTGAGAGAGGCGTGTCGTTTAGCGCGGTGACGATGCGCCTCTCTTCGTGCAAAAGGAGCAACCCATGACGAGAGATAATATGGATAAGACACTTCAAAAAGAGTTTATGACTCTGCTGTTCGGCAATGCTGATTGCTATATTGAATTTCGTCTCATTAAGAGCAAAGAGGTTGTCCAACAGTTCTATCACAGGAACGAAATCGACTGGCAGGACATTATGACTAGAAACGCCGGCGGTTTCAACGTATTCTACTCTATCTGTGGTAGGAGCTCAAAGTCGGGTAAGAAAGACGCGGTGAGGCTAGTACCCGCGTTTTGGGCTGACATTGATAGTGAGATAGACGCAGAAATAATTTGTGATTGGCTACATCGCGAATTGCCGAACGAACTTTTTTATCCTTCGTACGTTATCGCTACCGGACACGGCGTGCACGCCTACTGGTTTCTCGATAAACCGATTCTAATCAATAGCGCGGACGACATAGTCAAAGTTGAAGGGTATCTGGCCGGTCTAGCTAATCTACTAAAGTCGGATAGAGTCTTTGACTTGTCCCGCATGATGCGCCTCCCTGAAACAATCAACTGGAAGTATCCCGACAAGCCGGTGCCGTGTAGAATCATTCGCTGTGATAATATTCTTGAGAATGACGTCACACGAGCGCGACGATTTAGTATCAACGACTTTGCACCTTATCGCACACAGCCTCAATCGGTAAAAACACAGGACATTAAATTCTCTAAAGAATTGCCTCAAGTCGACGTAGCGAGTCTGCGTGTGCCGGATAGCATTAAAAGACTTATCACAGACCCACCGCCAAAAGGCGAGCGTAGCCAAGCTGTGTTTACCGTCGTCAAAGCGATGCAAAAAGCCGGCTACACGCCAAGCGAGGTTGTAGCTGTCCTTATGAGTAATCCGATTGGAGATAGATATGACGAAGCGTAATCGAATCGAACAAGACGTGGCGCGCATCTGGAATAAAGACATAGAGCAAAACGCATTTCGTTCTGACCCTAGTGCTAAGTCGAAAGGTAGCTTCAAGCAAACCGACGGCAGAGAGATTAAGTACTTAGTGAACGTGCAAGATTTCGACGCTAACGAAGACGAGAGATTGCCGATTATCGAAAACGTGCTTTGGCCAAGCGACGTATTACTTCTGTATGGTAGCTCCGGAGTAGGCAAGTCAATCTATTTAACCAATATCATCGGCGCGCTTGTTAACGGCACGAAGTGCCTAGAGTTATGGAATACGAATCGAGCGCGCGTCGGCTTGTTTGATTACGAAATGCCGGAAGACGAGCTTAAGCAAAGAGCGCTGACTATCTTCGGTCACAACCAAAACTTCTTTGTGAATAGCTACGCCGGTAGCAAGCTCGAAGATGACTTTCATGTTATCGAGATTGAGACTAACATCAAAACGCATAATCTCGACGTGATTTTTCTCGACCCACTAAGCGCAGCGTGCCACGTCGAGAACGAGAATAGCCCGGAGATGCGCGAGGTTATGAATCGAATCCGCGGTATCGCGCAACGAAATAGCGTTGCCGTCGTAGTCGTGCACCATACCGGTAAAGATAGATTCTTAGAAGACGGGAGGCTTCTGCCCAAGACTCCGCGCGGTCATAGCTCTATTGGCGACGCAGTCGACTTTGAGTTTCAAGTTCTTAGTGGCGGACGTAGCGAGCGCACCAGGCTAGAATGTACCAAGTCGAAACGAACGCGCGGCGAAGTGCGCAAAGGCTGGTCGGCATACTTTATTTACGACTTGGAGACGCTACTACTAAGTCCGGAAGAACAGATTAGCGCGGAAGCAAGTCAAATCGTCGCTGAGATTAAGAGCGCACGCGCCAGATTAGAATTGACTCAGATTGATTTCGCGGAGCGATTAAACGTTAGCGAAAGAACGGTTAAACGTTGGGAAGCCGGAGAATATCAACCACATAGTCTTCACCTCCTCAGAATCAAAAGGCTACTCGAAGAACTCTCTCCAAAAAGTGACATGAAAGAGTGACATATTTTGAAAAGATGATGTCACGTGACATTTTTTGAGCGTGGCATTTTGCGTAGCCATGCGTAACCCCGTATATATATAGTTATAAGACACATGTCGTATTATCACAGGTCGTATTATCACATGTCGTATTATCGCTGTGACCTATCAACGTTCTCCGGCTCCACGCTTCTTTACTCTCTCTAGTATATACACTGTGAATAGTAACGTTCCGCGTGCCGAGGGTGACATGTCACCATGGACTACGCGACTACGCGCTTGCGGCAAGTTGCTGCCGAGTTTTTATGCGAACAGATGTTCTATACCGCGACTAAAGCGCTTCGACGAGCACAACGACAGATGTAGAATCCGTCGTGTTGAAGCTGAAACGTTAAGCGCGTGCTTAACAATCACGTCTGACCGGTATAGCGGGTCGGTTTTTAATTGGGTCGATATTTTCCGCAATATATGCGTGATTTATACGCGGTTAATACCTACGCAGTTTCGAATTATGAAAATGAAAAGCTCGCTTAGCCGATAACGACCAAACGAGCTTCTAGCCGGTAAGGCGAAGGTCGCTAGTTCGACCCTAGCTCGGCACACTATTCTACCAATCTTCGTATAAGTCTTCCGTCTCGCCTAATACCCATCGAAGCGCTTGTAATCGACCGTCCATTAGTCCGCTAATATATCCCTCTCTCTTTAGCGGCTCGTCTTCATAGACTCTGCCGGCTGTGAGATGTTTTGGAAGCTCGCTCTTATCTATGACCTCGATTTTGACTTCTGCACCTCCGAGTATACGGTCAGTTTGAAGATTGAAAAGCTCTTGAATACGCTCTATTTCTCTATGAATCTCATATACTGCTCGCATTGTCGCGTCTCCTTAGTGTCTTCTCCTATGTCAACCCACTGACAATACACTGTCTGGTCGGCTTTGGCGTAGCTTCGAGTCCGACCTGACCACGCTCAAGAACCCTTTATATATATATATATTAACATATTACGTATTAGCGCTGTGAGCTATCAACGTTCTTTCTTTGAATCTAGTCTGTGAGTATAACGTCTGTGAATAGATACGTATCTCGTGCCCAAACCAGACATACGTATCACGCCGAGTCATAATCGCAAAGACGTGCTTTGGTCGTGTCGCTGGCTATCCGGCGAAAAGTTACCGAGCGAACTTCACTTGCCGAAAGTGCTAGAGTTCTTAGACGCTCTAGAGCAAGTCGGCGCGTTCCCTTTCGACAACGGTGCGCCTCCAAATGCGCCTCCTTTTGACGACAGGGAGGCGCAGTCGAGTCTAGGTGCGCCTCCGCTATGTCTTTTGCGCTCGGCCAACGATTCCCGTCTAGTGAAAATACCTTTGGCGACAAACTAAGCTCAATCGGAAATCCTACGCTTACGTTGGAAATCATAAATACGTGAGGTTTGTTATTGAGACGCCGAGCGACTTCCTGGGTTACGTCTCCAAAGTCACGTATTCTTTTGTACGCCGCCTCAAATTCTTCGCATAGAGACGAATATTTGCGGATAGGGTCTTCGGGCATGACTCACCTCCCACACGATTTACTCAATTATACCACAAAATGAAAAGCTCGCTTAGCCGATAACGACCAAGCGAGCTTCGCGCACAGTTTCTGTGTCTGTGTCTAGCTCACTACTGCCTCGTAAAGCTTCAAGCTATCTTCAAACTTCACCGACCGCGTGTATCTCTCCACCATCGCTAGCGACTCCCAACGACCTAAGCGCATGATGTGAAGACTATCAATGCCACGCTTAGCTAAGATGCTAGCGAACGTTCGTCTAAACGTGTGCGGATTACACTTTAGACCGGTAGCTCGTTCAAGGTCGCGTAACATCGCGGCGATGCTATTCTTTGTCAAGTTCCATAGTCGACCGTTCGGACTATATTCGCTGAGCCATTGTCGTAGTAACCACTCGCTTCTTTGACCGAATACCGCTAGACCTTCTTTGTTACCCTTGCACCATACCTTGATTAGTCTCCGTTGCCAGTCGATATTGCGCGGGTCGATATTCGCTAGCTCGCGAAGTCGTAGTCCGGTATCCGCAAAGAGACTAATGATTGCCTTGTCTCTAACGCAACGAGCTTTGTCGATTAGATAATCAAGTTGCTCCAATGTTAGACTCGGTAGTATCTTCTTTTCGACTTTCGGTGCGTCGACAATGAGTATCGGATTATCTTGTAAATTGAGACGGTAGCTCGACTTCGGCGAATAGAGCCAGTTATAGAACGCTCTTAAGCATCGATAGTAAGCGTGTTTACCGCCACCGCTACATTGTCTTGTGCTTAAGAATCTTTGAATCGCTCGACCGGAGATATTTATGCCGACGACTTCGCTAGCTAGACGGAGATAGAGTCGGTAGTTGTGTATCGTACTTGGCGATAGACCGTCACGACGTGAGGCGATAAAGCGTTCTACTAGCTCGTGGAAGCCGATTTGAAGTCCGCGAAGCCCACCGGGACTCATTCGCCCCCTCGCCTCAGACAGT
>CAYHCZ010000055.1:0-10108 GCA_964355295.1 uncultured Methanomicrobia archaeon | reverse complement strand
ACAACCCGCATCTTGCCCAGTACTTCTGGCTTTTGAGCTTTGTAGCACAATGGTCAGTGTCAAAACGGTTGAAGGGGGCTAAAAACTGAATAAGTCCCACTTTCAACTCGAAGAGTGACTTATAAGTCACCCGCTGTAGGTAATTCAGCGGTATGCAAGCAAGAACGCGTAGTTTGTCGAGGCTAAAAAGATCGAAAAGGCAGTGATACCGGCAGCGGGTTTGGGGACGAGATTTCTGCCGGCACCTAAAGCATAGCCAAAAAGAGATGTTGCCTATCGTTGATGAGCCGGTAATTCAATTCGTTGTCGAAGAAGCGCTGTCGTCTAGGATATAAGACATCTTAATACTCACAGGACGAAATAAACGAGCTAAAGAAGATCATTTCGATAGGGGGCATTGACAACAGGAGCTTACTTGAAATAGAAGAAATGATGGACAGAGCGAATATTCATTACACCAGGCAAAGGGAGCCAAAGGGGCTTGGTGACGCCGTTTTTTGCAGCTGCTAAGACAGGAAAAAAGCTGTATCCGAGAGAAGTAAATGAGATGTCGGTGATCTTGCGATATTAGCAACACAGCTCCGAAAAGCCGCTTAAATTTAAAGTCGAGAGTTGGGACAGACCTTCTAGCAATTGAAAGATACGCATTTTGATCCGGCAATCGAAGTTATAAACGAGTGCCAACTTAGTCCCCTCGAGGACGTTTTCGAATCGTTCGAAAACGTGGGAAACGCTAGTTGTCATCGGCACCGCCTCCAACGTTACTGGGGTTATTGGCCTTAAGGACCGACTGCTGGACCCGGCTGCTGTCACGTTGCGCGTTGGAACGAAATGACAGGTTTTACGTGTTAGACGTGCATTGAAACTTCTGCGCCCGTATTGGCGAGCTTGGGATCTGAGAAGATTAATACCGTGTGAGACCTTGAGGTTTGTCGCTAGCATTAAAAGATCGAACGTGAGGCTCATGAACCTGCGAAAAGCGCTCGCGGAAGAGTTTCCTGCCGCGGATTAGGATGACCCTGAAAACGAAAACCTTACGCAGCATTGGCTGGTCTGCGACTTCTCAAGTAGCTCGACTACTGATGCAAATACTCATTTCTGCGATTTTGGCGAGATTACTAACCCCTAGCGATTTTGGCCTGATCGCTATGATCGTCGTGTTCTCGAGTTTTGTGGCTATATTTTCAGATTTTGGATTGTCATCCGCCATAGTACAAAGAAAGGAGATTTCTGACGCTGCGTTGTCTTCGATTTTTTGGATAGGTGTCGGCCTAGGCGCGTTGCTAACGATAGCATTGGCAATGTCTGCGCCTTTGATAGCTGCTTTTTATTCTGAGCCGAGACTAACGCCTCTTGTCGTATTTATTTCCACGACCTTTTTCATTGCATCATTTGGCTACGTGCCGAACGCGCTGCTTACAAAGAATATGAATTTCAAAGCCATCGCGATCATCGGCATCTGCACCCTTGGAATAGCCGGCCCCATATCGATTTTTTTAGCTTTCTCCGGATACGGAGTTTGGAGTTTGGCTTGGAATACTGTGCTCTCCACTGCTATTATAGTCGTTTTTAGTTGGATTTACTCTCGATGGGTTCCGCATTTTTCTTTTGAGCTACGACAAGTGAAAGGGTTGTTAGGGTTTGGAATGAACCTCACAGGAAGCAGTTTCGTTGGCTACATTCAGCGCAACCTTGACAATCTCCTCATTGGGAGGTTTCTTGGTCCGACTCCCCTCGGCTTCTACAACTTGGCCTATAACTTGCTTCTCTTTCCGGTGATCAACGTCTCCGATGTCGTCGGGCGCGTCATGTTTCCCGCGCTTTCAGTAATCCAGCACGACAAACAGAAGGTGCGCGAGGCTTATGTCGACGCTAACCGCTACATTGCAGCCGTGTCCTTTCCGATGATGACATGGCTGCTCGTCACGGCACCTGAGCTTATCCGAGTGGTTTTCGGTCCAAAATGGGTAAGTGCGGTCCCGCTAGTTCAAATCTTAGCTCTGGCAGCAATGGAACAGTCAATTGGAACAAATGTAGGTTGGATATTCCTATCGCAGGGCAGGACTGATGTTTTGTTCAAGTTAAGCATCTTTATGACTGTTGTAGTTGCTATTTCATTTGTTGTCGGACTTCGTTGGGGTGTCGAGGGGGTTGCAATCGCATACACGATAGCGACATACTTACTGGCTTACCCTGTTTTTGCAGTCGCGTTTCGATTAGTAGACCTGAAAGTGCGGCACTTCTTGGCAAAGCTTTGGCCAATTATGTTGGCAACGCTCGCGTTCGGGATAATCGCGTTTCTCCTTCGGATCTCTCTCGAGAGACTTAGTATCACACACGATGTGACTATTGTCGTCATCGTGACCGCTGCAAGCCTATTGAGCTACTCAGTCCTCGTTTTTGTGTTGGATAGGGAGCTCTTCACCGAAACCATGGGACTTCTACGCCAGCTGAGACCAGGTTACAGTGATTAGACGTAAATGAAGCTGAATGAACGCACAAAGACGACAATAAACAACCCTGTGGGTCGGACGAAGCGGTTTGCTTCGCGCTAGTTAGTACAGAGTCTTCAACTTTTGGCTTCCTCGTCGCTCTAAATAGATTTTGAATTTGTTAAAGCTTCTCGCTTCTTTTTGTTGTTGTTGGCTTCATTTCATTCGAAATGATCTCCGATCGCCCTCTTTTCTTCCGATTGATAAACATGCGAGTAAAGCACTTAGTAGCAAAGCCTAACTAAGTCCAGTGATTTGCCTACTAAAAACAGCTAGTCGGCAACTAGATGAGCAGATACACCAAGTATTTTTTTAGAAGGTAGCCCCCTCAGCAACGCATAGTAGGTAGGGAATCCAATAATGTTCTCAGTAATTTGCGTGTATAACAATGTGCAAATATTCCACGCTTGCTTGCTTAAAAGCCTGTCAGAACAAAAAACCGATTGTGAAATCATCGCTATAGACAACACGAAGAGTCAATTTAAGTCGGCCGCCGAAGCGCTCAACTGGGGCGGCGCAAGGGCTGCAGGGGACTACTTGGTGTTCGCACATCAAGATATCGACCTATGTTCAGATTCGTGGTTTGACAGCATAGAAGAACTATTGGAGTCCCTACCCCACCTCGGAATTGCCGGAGTGGTGGGAGTCCGTGAGAGAGATCCTACACTTAAAGAACGCATTATAACTCTCACAAATCAAGTAGGGGAGGTCAGAAGCGTTATTTCTCACGGGCCGCAAAAGGGGCAGGTTGGAATACCCATACAACTGCCTGAACCCGTTCAAACCCTCGATGAATGTCTCGTGATAATTCCGAAGCCGATATTCAACGTCTCACAATTTGACGACGTTACCTGCAATAACTGGCATCTGTATGCGGTAGATTACTGTTTGAGTGTTAAAACGCGTGGGTTTGGCGTCTACGTTTTACCCAAACACCTCCACCATCAGTCAAAAGGGCTTGCGGTTAAGAGCTCATTGCAAGTGCTCACCTCGCTCGGTGAGTACTCTGAAGACTATTATCTTACTTTAAAACGTATTCTAAAGAAACACAAGAATCAATATAAGTGGATTCATACTTCATGCGGCTCGTGGAGTGTCGCCTATCCGTTCACTCTACAAAGAGCTAGCCACGCATTCAGGTACGTCGTCGTGACGCCCTTGGTTACGGGCCTCTTGTCACCTTTGATTAGGAAACTAATGCTAAGAGGAAGATAAAAAACAGGAGCGCTTCAGTGCTCCAAAAAGCATTGGTTGTCCTCAAGTATGGAATCACAGATAAGCCCATATGCGTGTTGCTCTCCCAAATCTAACGTATCTAGAATCTCGCGAAACCGCTGTATTCTCTAGTTAGAAAATATTCGGCAGCAGAGAATTCGATTTTAGCTCTTTAGAGGCTTTTTTGCCTCTTGTAGCTTAATGCTGTGGAGCTACGCAAGTCGACTATCGGCGGAAGCTTAAGAACTAAGAAAACAACACGTGTTTAATGATTAACTTGCATTGATTGATACGGGGTTAGATCAGGAGTTAATAGTGCCGCTAATCAGCACATTCATGAAATCGTATAATCATGAACGGTATATCTCGGAGGCAATTGAGAGCGTTCTGAGCCAAGATTTCGAAGACCTTGAGCTCATCATTGTTGATGACGCCTCGACCGACGAGTCGAGACAGATTATCGAGCGCTTTGCGGAGCAGGATCCCCGAATTCGGGTAATATTTCACGAGCATAATTTTGGCATTACGAGAGTCGTTAACGATGGGATCGACGCGGCACGTGGGAAGTTCATCGCTCAAATAGATTCTGATGATGTCTGGGTACCAGATAAGCTCCGAAAGCAGCTTGCTGTGGTTGAAAGAGACGAGAATGTGATCGTCTGGTCTGAAGGAAGGCTCATTGATCAGAACGGACGACCTCTCGGCAAGAACTTTAGTGAATTAGTCGAAAGCGCCTCAAACAAGAAGAGTGGTAATCTCTTTCAAACGCTTTTACGAGGGAATTATATCTTTGGCTCAACCTTACTTTACAAGAGGACAAACCTCGGCAACCTCCGGTATGATGAGCGCTTCACGTACAATAACGATTATAAGTTCCTGTTGGAACTGGCGCGCACGTACGACTTTCACTACATCGCCGAACCTTTAGCCATGTATAGAATGCACGGGAAGAATACGCTCGTGGGTCAAGGTATTGAAGCCGAAAAACGGCGACAACGAGCATACGTCGAAGAAATATCAATACTTCAAGAAGCTTTGCTGCAGCATCGTGGTGAGTTACCAAACGCCACAAATGCTGATATCTATGCCACTATAGGTTTGCGTTGTTGGGGGTTAGGCAAATATCGAGAGGCGCGACATTCATACTTGCAAGCGATCAGATCCAATCCGTGGAGTTGGTCAAATCCAGCGTATTTAGCTCGCATTTTCAAAACGACGTTCAGAGGCTTGCTCGATCCAAAGATCGCTTCGAGCGCAAACTAGAGAGATGCGTGCCTTTAAGCGAAGTTCGTCAGGTACCGCGACAGAGAAGCATGTATCGATAAGGACGGCCCTCCAGCTAGCAGCTTTACGAAGTGTGTCCTATATAGAACTGAAAAGGAACAACAGAATAGCACCTTGTCAAACCTCACCTTATGCGGTCGCTGTTTTGACCCTACCGGCAAATGAACCCAAAAGTCACTATTATCACTCTAAATTGGAATAGATGGAAGCATACCATAGAGTGTTTAGGGTCTTTAAACCACATTGATTATGACAACTACCGCGTCATTCTCGTGGACAACGCGTCAACCGATGGTTCGCTGGGGAAGATAGAGGCCTACTGCACGAACGAACTTAAGTTGTCGTCTTATGTTACTGACGACTTAGTCAGAAATAAGCCAACAACAGTAGCGCATTACACCAAAGTGGATGCAGCACCTGGGGCAGATCGCAGTGGAGCAATTGCGCAACAAGCAGACAATGCGCTCACCGTGATACAAAACGGCCAAAACTACGGTTTTGCTGAGGGCAACAACATCGCAGTTGCTTACGCCTTAGACACCTTGGACCCTGACTACGTCTTGTTGCTGAATAATGACACCGTCGTTGAAAAGAACTTTTTAGATGAGCTCGTGCATGCCGCCGAGCACGATGGACAAATTGGATTGCTACAGCCGAAGATATTGCGCTTCGCAGACTTGACCATAGAGAGCACGGGTATTATGTGTGACACTTTGGCGTACTCTAAATTCAGAGGCTTGTATGAAAAAGATGAGGGCCAATATGATAATGACAGGGAAGAAGGGTTTTTTTACGCGAGCGGCGCTTGTGTGCTGATCAGAAAGAGCTTGCTAGTGGCGCTTTCTGGCGAGTGTTTCGATCCACAGCTTTTCGCGTACTACGAAGACGTGGATTTGTCTTGGATAGCACGTCTGATCGGTTTGAAAGTTGTTTACTGCCCCGTATCTGTATGCTACCACAAAGGAAACGCGTCATTTAGAGATGAGACGTCCCTCGCTCTGTACTTAAACCATAGGAACAGGCTCAGAGTGATGATCAAGAACTATTCGCTTAGAACTCTTATTTTCGTGCTTCCTCTCACGATCGTGTTGAAGTTCTCCTTGTTAGCAGTTGACTGCATCGTGAATCTGGATTCAAGCTATCTCTTCAGCTTTCTGAAATCGCTAGGCTGGAACGTTCTGAATCTTCGAAGCGCGCTGGTCTTGAGAATGCGTATCCAATCGAAGCGCAAATTACGCGACGAAGAAATCATAAAGCACATGAGCCCCTACTCTTTTAGGGCGCGCACAGCGCTTAAAAACCATTGGAGACGTAGAAAGGGCGAGAGCTGACAACGGCCGGTACTTGTTGTCGTCAAGCCTAAAGTCTTTGATGCCGTACCCGAGACATTTCTTTGCTGCGCTCAAGCCGCGACCGATCAACAGCGATGAGCGACACCGCGAAAGGTGTCAAAACAAAATCATTTTTATTCGCTTGAGGTTTATAGCTACGAACCTTACTTGCAGCACCGTAGCATCGACGTATAAATTTCGCAGATAATTTTTCTGTGACTACTGTCCGTTTGCGGTGACGTCCAAACGTTAAGCTTCTTCATCCTGAACGACTCTACGACCATTGAGCTCATGAGTTGCAGTCGTTTAAATCAAAGTCGAAGTAATCATTGAAGATGAGTTTTGCATTCGCTTCAAGCTCGAGAAATTCGATCAGTTTGACAAAGACCAACGTGCGAACGCGATTGTTCGTTGCGCACCTAGGAGCATGACCACACAGGTATTTCAAGGCTAATGTCGAAATCGACGAGATCGAAGACGCGTAGACGTATGAATAAACGCATTTCACTCGATAGCGTCAAGCGACAGGCAATAATGTCCTCTTACGAGCTCAACGGATCCTGTGGCAGGCAAATACTTTAAAGCGTCAAGCCAAGAGATGCAAATGAACAAAGATCCCACATGACGTCCGATTTGAACATTCTAATATTTCACGACTCGTTTGACGTTATAGGCGGCGCCGAGAAGGTAGTTGCAACCATTGCGAAGGCTTTTGAAACGCCAATCGCAGCAGCGAATGTAGATCCGGAGATCATTCAAGAATTAGGTATCGATGCAGACGCAGTCCACAACTTGGGCCGAATTGAAGACAGAGCCCCTATAGGTCCAATTAAACTAAGTTTGTTATTTCGGAAAGCGCGTTACCGCGGTTTTGACAAATATCTTCTAAGCGGATACTGGTCTTTGTATGCGTCCTACAACCACAAACCTAACATATTATACTGCTATACGCCGCGCCGAAACTTTTACGATTTAAAGCGCTTTAGTATTGCGCGTCAGTCGAATCTAGCAAGGAAGGCGGTGGCCTGGAGCTGGGCGACTGTGCACGGGAGTTTTGACAAAAAAGCGATTGAACAGGTCGACCAGATACTAACGATCAGCAGTAACGTTCAAACGCGAATCATAGAGTACTATGAGAGAAAATCGACCGTAGTATATCCACCTGTTCCGACGGCCCGGTACCGTACTAAGAAATTCGGCGACTTTTGGCTATCAGTAAACCGATTGTATCCTGAGAAGCGAGTTGAGTTACAGATAGAAGCTTTTAAAAGCTTGCCAGACGAACGTCTATTGATTGTCGGCGGATATGCGCGTCACGACAAAGAACTGCTCGCGTACCACAAACTGTTTTCTGATCTGCCACCAAATGTGAAGATCCTTGGAAAAATCCCGGAGCAGGAGTTATTAGAACTATATGCAACCTGCAAAGGCGTCGTATACACGCCCATAGATGAGGATTTTGGCTTAGTTCCTGTTGAAGCACAAGCCAGCGGAAAAGCAGTCGTTGGCGTTAATGAAGGTGGCCTTCGAGAGACCGTTATCAACGGTCAAACAGGCTTCTTGGTGGACGCACATCCGGCATCCTTAAAAAAAGCGATACAGCGGGTTTCAGAAGAGCCGGCACAATATGAAAAAGCTTGCAAAAAGAATGCGAGCAGATTCGATGAGCACATATTCATTGAAAGTATGCGCCAGATTCTTTGTGCTCAGGAATAAAACATTCGCGTTATGCTCTTTAGACGTAAAACACGTACGTTCTCGGGTTCTCCCGCCCAGTTTGAAGCTAATGAATTGCAGTCTGTGCTAGAGAACGGATCCCGAGAATATGTCCAGTTTCAAGTGCTGATTCAGCGGCACAGAAATTGGCCTTCCGGTCAGGCGCGGCTGTTATTATATTTGATGGATTGCTCGCGAATCGACTCGTTCTGCCAACTGAATTAGGGTCTGCTTTGCTTCACTCGATTTGAGCGGTCGCAAGCTGTCGATGGCTTCGCGGACGAATTCGGTCGCCGTCTCTAACAGGTATTCGTTTTGAGAATGGTGCATATATTTCAGATCAAGCGTGATCGTTCGGCTCTGCTCCCAATCAGTGATGTCATCGTGGATTTGATACGCGACACCAAGTGCTCGTGCATAGGCAGCTAGTGCGCTGATCTCCGCACCCATCGCTCCACTGATGAGCGCCCCTATTATCGCCGCGGCCTCAAAAAGTGATGCCGTTTTTTTCAAAACGATGCTATGGTATACGCCGGGACTTACCGCTTTGTTCATCTCGCCGATAAGTCGTTCTGTGAGTTCGCCCTCGCACATCTGAGCAGTCGCTGTGGCCAGCGCACTCATAACACGCTGATCTGAATATCGGGCGGCTATGCTCAAGATCATTGAGAGCATAAAATCAGCACTAAGAAGCGCCATCTCTTCGCCATATCTTACGTGAAATGCTTTAACATTGCGGCGTACGCCATCGCCGTCGATAATGTCATCGTGAATAAGCGACTCCATGTGCGCAAGTTCTACCGCAACTGCAGCTGGAAGGGGGTCACCAGCTCGTCCTCCCACGCTATCATAAGCGATGAGGACGATGATCGGCCGCAGACGCTTGCCTCCAGCGAACGCATCTACAAAAGGGGCAAAGAAAGGGGATTCCTCCCGCTGACGCAGCTCTTTGTGCAGCGCGAGGTCTACTTGGGCACGGTAAAAATCAATTCTCGTTGAAAAGCTGTCTGAAGGAGTGTTCCGCGGACTTCTCTGCATCTGTTTGCCTCATGTGATGTGTTAGATCGTAAATAAACCTAGCATTATCGATATACAACGCGAGCCGATTATCTAAAGACTGTGCGACTCTCTGGAACATCGAAACACAACGCTTTCATAGATGACGAGAAAAATAGGGAGGCTATATGGCGATTGACATACGGATGTTAGCGACTGCAAACCTCGTTGTTCCTCGCCCTTATCGGTTTTGTCTTTGGCGCGGTGTATCTTGCGCGCAGGGGGAGAGTCATTAGACATTGCACTATCGTTAGAGGTGCCGTCATCGCCCAAATCATTGCGATATTAGCGATAATGCTGCCCTCACTGCTCGGATACCTCGAAAATGTTCCGCCCATTGCCTTCCTGTACCCCCGAGCTCCTCACGCATCACATTTTGGGGCTCGTGCTGATCGGAATCTTTGTATATATTAACCTCGAAGTCGGGCGCGTAGTCCGCCCTGTTGTCAAACGCAAAAGCGTGATGCGCCTTGCTCTTGGTATATGGCTTGTCGCCCTCGCCCTAGGCATTAATATTTTTCTCACCATCTACTACGCCTAACGCGTACGATCTCGAATGCAGTTCGGCCCCAATTCTGAGCTGGAGCTTAAAAAGGACCCGATGCTAGACGAACTCATCCCTTCTTTGACGCGCACGCAGCTATCGCAGCGCTTATCACTTTCGATTGACGCGCCTGTTAGCAGTGGCCCTTATCCAACGAGCAAGATACAGAAAGGACCAGTGCTTTTGTGCGGATCTACCGATTTGTCCGGAGAGGGCGTTGGGTTAGGAGTGCCCATAGCGAAGTTCGCGCATCGTGTCTTTTTCCCTGGGGAAGCGCGCATCATCGAGCGACTAACAGACGATCAACTACGCACTGGATAGTGGACTGCGAGCTGAACCTCGAAGAGCGCCTGACGTTGAAAAGTGGCAAGAAGATACGGAGCGAGAACTTCTATGCACTTAAGGAGTGGTTTGGGGGCCTCCGATTTCTCAGAGACCAAGATGAAGTTCGCCATTGTAAAGGGCCAGAT
>CAYHCZ010000054.1:0-10344 GCA_964355295.1 uncultured Methanomicrobia archaeon | reverse complement strand
TTAGTTCGCCGCTTAAAGTTTTCAAAGTCAGCCTGAAGCCTTTGTAGGCGAGAGAAATATTCCTCATTCTGTTTTTTGACGCTGTCAAGTTCATCCAAAAGAGCTGTTTCCTCAGCGGGAATTTCAACTTCGATCAGCTCCTGGTCATCATCTTGCGGAATCGGCGATACCCCCTCCAGAAAAAGACTGCATTTTTTTGTATGTTTGCACTTCTATATAAAAGCTTTTACAAGAGCTAAATTGAAAAAGATCGAGTCTGTGCGCTTTTTCAGTTCTATTTTCACATCTAGCCGTTCTGGTTAGTCGCTCCAATTCTATTACTTCCTGTATCTTATCTGAAAATTCACTTCAAAATCTGAAGATCGCACGATTGTGTTGACGGACTTTTAGCCGCCTTAAACAATATTACTGTAATTATCGATGTCCTTTCTGACTGTCGTTCCCGATTCAACGGTGCAGTGTACTCCAATGATCTTTCCCGCCTCGACGAGAATCCCATGCCCAAAACGACAGTTCTCCCCAATTATGGCGCCCAAGTTCATTACGTGGTGGAGCTCTCCATCGAGAAACGGCATCGCAATCATTGTCTGCTCGGTAATGAAATGCGAACCAATAATCGTATTTTTACCTATAATTGAGTTTGCGACAAGCGAATGAGAGCCTAGTCGCACATCATTCATTATCAAAGAGTTTCGAACTTCAGTAAAAGAGTCAATCGTGACGCCGTTGCCAATGCTCGTTGACGGTAAAATGGTGACATTAGGTCCTATCTCAACATCTCTTCCTATCACAACTGGTCCAAGCACGTAAGATCCTGATCTTATGATTGAATTCTCTCCTACGATAACGCTGCCTCGCACTTTCGCATCGTCTTCTACCTGGCCATTCTGTTGCGAGGATACATCTTTGATGGAAGATAGCACCGCAGCATTTGCAGTGAGTAGATCCCACGGATAGCTCGCGTCAATCCACATAGACGTCGTATGAACCCCAGTAACATCGTAATGCTTCTCAATCATCCTCTGAATGGTGTCTGTGATCTCATATTCCCCTCTTGGGGATATCTTGGTATAGGGAATTTCGTTAAATGCTGCCGGCGTGAAAACATAGATCCCTGTGTTTATATAATGGCTAATATCTGTGCCGGGTTTTTCGATTATTTGCGTTACGCGGTTTCCTTCCGTAATTGCGACCCCATAACCCTTGACGTTTTCTTTTACAGTCAAAAGTAGCGTTACGTCGCCGGATGCGTTATCCAAGACCTCTACAATAGCCTCCGGACTGGTTAAGTTATCACCATTTAGAACTAAGAATTTTTCTTCGATTGAATCTTCAGCTAGCTTAATAGCATGGGCCGTTCCGAGCTGTTGTGGCTGCTCAACATATGTTATTTCCACGCCGAATTTCTTCCCACCTTCGAAGTAATTCATTACTTTTTCTTTCTTGTAGCCGACTACAAGACTTATGTCGGTAACACCGCTCCGAGCAAGAGAGTCAATCACATATTCAAGGATGGGACGGTTAGCTACAGGCACCATCGCTTTTGGTTGAGTCAATGTAAATGGCCTTAAACGCGTTCCTTCCCCTGCAGCTAGGACAATAGCTTTCACTGTACCCCTTCGCACATCTATACGGAAAATAACTATATAGCCGTTACTTATCATGCTGATTGGGACGCAGAAGTTGAAGTCTTGTTGTTGCAGGTGCTAACGCTTGCAGATGTGGTCACTTATGAAAGGAGAGCAATGCAAGAACCTTGAGGAGCTTACAAGAGCTGTCTTAGACGACGCCATTTTCCCTGATAACGAAATGTTAGGCAAGCGTAAAGCGTTTGCCAAACACGTCGAAGCATTTCACAACGATTCCCGCATCCCGCTCTGCATAGACTATGATGGAATCGTTGTAATGACTGCCCACCAGCCAAATTTCTTTCCGTATAGTGGAGTTGTTCGAAAGGCAGTACTACTGCACGCTGTGGCAGAACATTTGCGAGAGAGGCTTAACTGTCCTGTAGCCGAGCTATTCTGCTTTGCGGACCAAGACTTCGCAGATGAACGATGGTTCCGAGAAGCGCAACTCCCGAGCGTTAGAAACAAAAACGGAACGCTCAGCCTCCATTTGTCGGTCGCTGACAGTTATCACCACAAGATTCTCCGTGCTGTTCCAAAACCTAAAAATGACGAAATTGAAAAGATAAAAAATGAAATTAAGCAGTGGGAATCCGAATCAAGAGAATCAATCTTAAAAAGCTCGAAGCAATTGGGGTTAGATGCCCCCGACGTTTGCCTAGAGACGAAATCTGTCTTCGAACTTATTGATCGCGCTGGAGAGCGAAGCACAAACGCGGCTGATTTTAACGCTTTTTTCTTAGCGTACCTTATCGAACAGTCAGGTTACAAAACTGCTTTTGCGCGCTTTTCTGAATGTCAACAGGTGTTCCTTGACGAAATCGCTTTTATGTTAGAAAACGTCGACCAATACGCAAGATTGATGGCTGAATCACAGAAAAAACCTACCACACTGCCTCACACCCCGATCTGGTACCATTGCCCTTGCTACGGAAAAGCAGACGTTGAGGTAGAATCAACTCATGACTGCGCGCTCGTTACTAGGTGTCGCGCGTGTAATACGACTTCCGAGTTTAAAGGTACCTTGCGCTCAGCGCTGCAGCAGATGTTGCCAAACGTTTCGCTACGAGCAGAAGCTATGCTCATCGCTTTCAGCGGTATCGGCATTACATTTTATGTTGGAGGCAAGGGAGGTTCTGAATATCTCCGCAGAGCCGCAAAGATGGCTGAAGCCCTTTGCGTACGTTTTCCAGTTGTCTCAACGTGGAGGCCCAAAGACGTTTACGGGGGTATCGGCCAGTTGGATGCAATGCTAGAACTATTGAGGATTAAGGCTAAATACAATCTTGTTCAGAACGACGAGAAGTGCGACGCAGCTATACTGCAGCGCGAATTGGATGACATGTTGGCGGACATAGACGGAGGGGTCTGCGCGCTCGACAATCTCAAAAGTGCAATTGCAAATAGGAAAGTTGATGGCTTTAAAGAGAAAATAGGTTTCATTGTCAATATGCAAACTCAGTTGAAGACGCAATTTGAACGGAATAAGATCGCAAGAGATCGTTCGATTGTGGCCAACACAAAAAAGACACTTAGTATAATTCCCTCTATCATAGATTATGCAGTCAACATCGGCGTGCAACCGACCACTGCACAATGGTTGGCCGCACTGGAACAAAACACAAATTTTGACGAGACGTTGCTATTGAAGACCAATACTGCAATGGACGCGTTGTTCGACATGACGAGACAATTATTCGTCGGTGATTTTGTTTGAGTAAAGTAGTGCTAGCGATCGGAGCTCATCCTGATGATTGTGAATTAGGGTGCTATGCCACGTTAGCTTATCACAAAAGCAAAGGCGACTCAGTTCACCTCCTGGTGCTCTCAAAAGGCGAGGCAGGAGGGCCAAGCAGACAAAGAATCACTGAGAGCAAAGAAGCCGCCCGGGTACTTGGTGCTGACAGCATAACAATAGGGGACCTGAGAGATCGGATGATCACAACTGATTATCAGACAATCGAGCTTATTCAGGCACAGTTAGAGGAATTACAGCCAGACAGGATATACACTCATACCTCGCACGATAATCATCAAGATCATAGAAACGCTGCGCTAGCAACAATGACGTTTTACCGGCACGTTGACGATATATTCCTTTATGAGTCTCCGAGCGTGTCACACGAGTTCACTCCCCGGATTTTTGTTAATATAACGCGTTTCTTTGATGTCAAAATCGCGGCTTTAAAACTCCACGAAACGCAAAATAACAAATATTACGTTAGGACAGAAGCGATGGCCGGCCTTGCTCAGTATCGCGCCTTCCAGGCTGGGATGCTAACTACGTATAATCACAGCAAAGCCGAAGCTTTCGATCTAGCAAAACTAACCTTATAGCCATCTGCCCCCGAAGCCATTAATGAGGGCTACGCACCTTTTCGAGGTTTGACCACCTTACGTCTGTCTTTGACCGCCAAGCTCGCTGTTCTTAACGCCCATATGATTAAGAAAAAGATGGTTACGAGGGTAAGGGCGGCCAGCAGGCCGTAAGCGGTGATTCCGCCTGTGAGACGGATGAGCGATTGAGAATAGCCCATGAGAAGCCCAATCGTAACTACAATTGTGATGCTTAATCCGATAGAGATTGCCAGCCGCTCGGTTACTTCTAGTTGATTGAATCTTGGAAAAAATGCGAGCGACATAGCGAACCCGGGAACGACAAGGACTGCAATGAAAGCAAGGGCAATTTGTATGATGCTCGACATGACTTCCCCAAACTTATATACTTCAGATTTACGTGGAACCCTAAGACATGCTTTACGGGAATAGAGGCTGAACGAACCTAAACTTTTCTTTTAAAAAATGGAACCGCTAAATCAATCTTTCTTGCTCATAAAACGATTTAACTCTTTAAGACCGTCAGCGATTTTTGTTTCTGGCTCATAGTTAATGAGGCTCTTTGCTAAGCTGATATCTGCCAGAGATCGCCTCCCATCTCCAACCCGTGGCGTTTCATGCAAGATACGTGCATCCGAGAGAACCATTTCTTTTATTTTTTTGGCGAGGTCGTTTATGGACGTCTCTACTCCACTTCCGACGTTAATGGCAGTATTTGTAGCTTTACTTTTTGCCGCTAGCAGATTTGCCCGAGCTACGTCCTTCACGTAGACGAAATCACGAGTCTGCTTACCATCCCCAAATATCTGGATTTGGGTATTTGATCTCGCATTGTAGAAAAACTTACTTATGACACCAGAATATGCGTTTTCGGGTCGCTGATACGGCCCGTAGACATTGAAATATCTCAACGAAACCGTGTCAATGCCATACAAGCTGTGATAAGCGGCCAGATACAGCTCACCGGAATACTTGCTAGCTGCATATTGCGAAATAGGCCGGATCGGTTGCATCTCGTCAATAGGAAAAACATCTGCATTTCCATAGACAGCAGCGCTCGATGAATAAAGTATTTTAGATACATCATTCTTCCGTGCAGCTTCACATACCGACAGAGTCCCTAAAACGTTGTTTTCCAGATCCACAAATGGCTCTCGCGTGCTTGCAACGACATCTATGTGCGCAGCAGTGTGGAAGACTACATCTACGTCTTTGAGTGCCTCAAAGGTCGTTTCAGCGTCTCGAATGTCACCTTTTATCAAATGAACATTAGGCAATCGAACCACTCGCGCTATACTGCTAAGATTGTCCAAAATCCGCACTTCTGAGAACTCGTTTGAAAGCAGTTCAGCGAGTTGATTGCCGATAAATCCGTATCCGCCTGTAACTAGCCCAATCATATCTCGAAAACACAAGACAAGTTCATTCCCGTCGGCTAATATTTAAAAGCATCGTCAGGCTTAAAGTGGTTTTCTTTGCTATAGGCTCGCTTACGTTTGGGCGGTCTAAGGGTCCCCCATTTATAGGGATACTCCAACGCAAGCTTCTTGTTTTGACACAACGGAGCGGCTTTATCTGGGCATGACGTTAGGCAGTCTCCGTCACAAATTGGCGTGAAATGCCCGCGCTCGTCCCTCACAGTTAATTTACCGAGCGTTGTACATTGCGTTGGCCGGAATAAGACAGGATCAAACTGCTCCAAACATATTGACAGGGTCATTTCGAACTTTCCACAAAGCGATTCAACTTGCTTATATACTTTTAACCTTTCCACAACACTGAGTGAGTGGTTCCCATCTTTGAGCGCATATTTGGCTCGTACTTGAGCAACCAAATCTGAGAAAGGGCCCTTCTCTATCCTAGAGATTAACCTGTTAAAAACCCTCGCGTTGAATGTGCCCGTCGATATAGTCACATTCCTAATTCCTATCGAATTTAACCTCTCAAAAAGCTCGGTCAGCTCGTCGTGATCATCTGTAAACCCTGAGATGATCGGATCGACTCTTGCCACCACATCTACGCCTGCGTTTAAGAGTTGCTCGATCGCTTTAAACCTTCTATAAGCAGATGGAGCCTTGCTTAGCACGTGTAGTTTCTTCTCATTAATGCTCTCACACGTAACCGAAACGCGAAATCGTTTGTAATCGAGCCAACTAGTGTCAAGGATTTTAAGCACAAGGTCTGACTTAGTGACGATAGTAAAGTAGACTTTGTGTTTTACAGCAACGCTCATGGAGCGTAAAGCCGTAGTATATACAAGGTCAAGTGGTTGGAAAGGGTCCGTGACTGCACAAAAGTAGAGGGGAGGGCAGATCGCTACGCTACTAAGCTCAGCGTCAAGCAATTCCGGTGTGTTTTCATATACTTCGATCGAGCGCCCAGAATGAGACCACGGGTAACCTTTGGCGTAGCAATAGACGCAGTCAAAAATACAATCTCCGCTTTTCGTTACATTTACAATTGCTGCGTGGGGGCATTTCCTTTGATTGGCACGATATGGGAAATCATGGATAAGTCTGCTGCGTCGCTCTATTGGGACTGCTTTTAACATGCTGCGTCTTTGTAATGTTTATGTATTCAACCCTTAATAATAAGCAATATTCTCAAAACGCGAGCTTACGAATGTTTTGGTTGTTCTAGCTTCGCATTCAGACAATCGAAAAGTTGAAGGTAATAACTAAGTTAAAGACCATATATGCGTATCTATCTGCGGCTGCACGGACAGTTGAATACTCGAGCGACGATTAAATGAACTGGCTAGAGAAATTTCTTTACAGATTAAATATCGTTTTATTCCGAATCTGCACGGGTAGTGCGCGAGTCTACTTAGCACGAAGACTAGGAGTGCGGATTGGCAGCAACTGTCAACTTTATTACTGCAACTTAAGCACCGAACCGTATCTGATCTCGATAGGCAATAACTGTAAAATTACGTATGGGGTAACCTTCATGACCCACGACGGCGCGAAGTGGGTTTTGGAGCAAAATCACGATTTCGAAGGCACCAAGTTTGGCCCTATTTCTATCCACGATAACTCCTTCATCGGCGTAAACTCAATAATAATGCCCAATGTGGTGATTGGCCCAAACAGTATCGTTGGAGCTGGATCCGTCGTCACCAAAGATGTGCCCCCAAATATGGTGTATGCGGGGAACCCTGCAAGATTCATTTGCACTTATGAAGAATACTTAGAAAAATGTCGACTCAAAAACACCGGCACCATCCCTCGGGAAAACATGAGAGATATTTTGACTAAGATGTTTGAACAAGAACTCGAACAACAAGTTGAACCCAGTGATAAAGCGCGTAAGATATAGAGGCACGCTGAAAAAAAAACGAATGTATGAACTTGTTATGAATATCGTGGAGCAACCGTGCCATTGCTGAGTAAATTTACTTTCTGAAAGCTATGGTGTACTTTTTTATCGCAATATAACTTAGAGAGGCTCCCTTAATCGCGACAAATAATGGATCTGGACACACTCGCAGACTGTTTATCAAAGTGCGCGCCAACTTGTTGTATGTTATCTGCGTAATAGAAACGTCTAGATTCTTGAACTCGGTAATGGCTCAGCTAACGGTGCAGCAGACGGGCTGAGGCTAAACATAATTCAAGAGGCATAAAATTTCCTCTATTTCTTCACGAGTGATAAAAATTGGCTCTTTTGGCGTATAAGGCTTGATATCCCCACAAGCTTCTAAATCATTGTAATGCTTCCGGACGTGTGACAGCTTCTCCATCTCTGGCACGACTATAAACATGTCCTCTGTTTCGCAAACGCGTAGCTGCTCGCGCTCCGAAATGAGCTCTTCTCGGAGTTTTTCTCCAGGCTTAACGCCGATGATTTTGGTGCTAATAGCGTCGGGCTTATTTCCATATTTAGGTGCTAATACTTCTATCATAATGTCGGCTATGTCTGTTACCCTCATTAACTTCATTTTAAAGATGAATACTTCCCCTCCTCGAGCGCTTTCACATGCGAACAAAATTAGCCTAAGGGCATGGGACATGAGGATTCTAGGTCGCACCATTTTCTGGTGAGTGATTGTAACCGGCCCCCCTGTTTCAATTTGTCGTCGAAAAAGCGGCAATATGGATCCACGCGAGCCAAGCACATTGCCGAATCTAACGCTGGCAAAAATTGTCCTAGAATTGTTTGCAATGGTCATTAGACGTTCTGCGAAGAGCTTAGAGGCGCCATATGCCGTGGTTGGCTTAACAGCTTTGCCCGTGCTTGTGAAAATGACTTTCTTAACGTTATGTCGCAAACAACCTTCGACCACGTTCTGGGTTCCGATGATGTTCGTTTTGACAGCTTCGTAAGGATTGTACTCACACATCGGCACATTCTTAAGCGCAGCCAGATGGAAGACATAATCAACTCCTTCAAAAAGGGGCTCAATCCGTTCCTTATCTCGTATGTCACCAACAAAAAACGAGACTTTATTTGATTTGAGATCTTGCTCAAGGTCGTACAGCGCGCCTTCGTTGTTGTCTAAAACCACTAAAGAATTTGGATTGGCTTTTAACAAAGCTCGAACAAGATGGGGCCCTACTGAGCCGGCTCCACCTGTCAATAATATATTCTTGTTAGCATAGAACGAAGATGTTGGAGTATCCATATTATCAGAGTTAAAGAAACGGTGTTGTGTATTCCAATATTATTTTTATACTTTTCCTTACAATCAACAGTGTCACGATAATATTTCACGTTCTGACAACTGTCGTTCAACCTTACAACTTGTAATACGGCACCTAGAGAGTGTGTAACTCAGCGCACAACGGGGCGCTATAACACTCCACTTCTTATAGTTTGTAGCACGGCGCTTAGATAATGTCTTACTGTATCGTAGGCTTCCGAATTTGCTTCTAAGACGAGTGAGCGTTATCCTCCCCCCTCGTTACCGCTCAGAAGCTCTTCAATCAGGGCCTTTTCTTTGGCTTCGCACAATGTTTTAGAGTATTTGTTTAGTGCGACTGATCTGCACATTTGCGGAAACTCGTCTTTCTCCAAGGCTTTCGAAATCTTCTCCGCAATGTCACTCGGATCATCAGACGCAAGGTATCCGGTGACGTCGTCCTCGATCGTATCACTTATTCCAAACACGTTCGTTCCAACGGCAGGCGTTCCACAAGACATCGCCTCAATTAGAACTCTTGGCTGACCTTCGATTGAACTAGTCATTACAATCAAATCTGCCATATTCATAAACTTAGGCACCTCAGAGTGGGGCACGGCGCCGGTAAAGATAACTTTATCAGCAATCCCTAACGATTCTGCCATTTCCTTGAGTTCATTTTCGAGTGCGCCTGTTCCAACGATAAATAGTTTAAATTTCTGATCAAGCTGCTTAACGGCCCTTAGTAACAAATCAAGTCTTTTTACCGGATGCAATCTCCCTATAAACATAAGGATTTTTTCGTCCTGGATGCCATACCCTTGTTTCAGCTCGGTGACGTCAATTCCAAGCCGAAAAACGTCTTCATCAAAAGTAATTGGAATAATAACCACCCTCCTAGCGCCTCTTTGATGAAGTTCATTTTCAAGAGATGCATTGCGCGTAACAACTACGTCAGCATTTTTAATGACGTAATTTTCTATCAGGCTTGCTAAGGTTCCTAAAGCTCTGCCTTTGTTTACGTAAGTCACTTGATGTGCCCAGTTATATTCATAAAATACTATTGACGGTTTTTTCTTGAGCTTAGCAGCCAAGACCGCTCCTATACACGCAGCACAAAAGCCCCTTACAAGTGAGTTCCCCTTCAATCGCTTGGCAATTTTGAAAGTACTCACGACAGCATAGGAAAGGTGCCAAAGACCGAATCTATGAAAAAGCGCCGAGGGAACGTGTTCTATTGCTGATGCCAACTCAAATTTGCGGGTGTCCCCAGTAAACAGAAAAAGGTCACACCTGCCCTCATATGGCAGCAAAAAATCCTTAAGAAGTCGAATCATACTGCCGTCGGTATTAACGCTATCGACTAATCGGACGTCAAATGATGTTACAAAAAGCAGTCGACACCTTTCATGAGTCATCCGATTGATTATAGCAGATGGACGTTAATAATCTTTTAGATGCACTAACAGAAGTATATTTAACAAGAGCGGGCTGAATAGTCGACCGATATGGCCAACACTGTCTCGAGATTTGCAGCTGCTTTCCAAAAAGCGCGAGACTTGCTTTCTCTTGACTTTATCCGGAGCATCGTGCGAGGGTTCTCTGTTCTAGGAGCCGGATATGCGCTTGCGAAAATCATATCGCTTGCAGAGGAGCTCTTCATTGGCCGAGTCCTTGGGGTCGAAGTTTATGGTACATATCTTATCATTCTTGCTATAGCTGCCATTTTAAACGCAGTGATGATGCTTGGGCTTCCGA
>CAYHCZ010000053.1:0-10480 GCA_964355295.1 uncultured Methanomicrobia archaeon | reverse complement strand
CCAATCACTATGCTAACCTCCGAAATAACTAGAGTTGTTGTTCTATATAAAATTTTAGACGGCGGCTATCGTTATCAAAAGACCTCACAAACGGCGTTCTTACAATGGACAGGACCAAGAACCCTTTAAGCGTATTCTTTTGAACTTGCTGTTCCACTGCCATGCAAACCACGCTCCGAAAATGCTTCGATCAGTCGTGAGGCGTAACTATCACCGCTGCACCCGTGGTTCACTGTGCACAAAAAAGCCGATTATCAAAACAGCGGCTATGGCCATAATTGCACCGTAAAGAAAAGCAAACGTTGGGCCGAGGGTTTGCCAGAGGGTTCCTGCTATCACACTTGCTGGAAAAGCGACGGCGCCGACGACGAAGTAATACGTTCCATATGCAGTCGCTTTGAGATGAGAAGGGGCAAGATCGGATACGAGGGCTTTTGTCGCTCCATCAGTAAGGCCATAGTAAAGTCCGTAAACCGGAAAAAGAATCCACACAATAAGAGAGGACGAAGCGAATGCAAATCCCAGATAAACTAAAAAAAAGACCGCGAAGCCCAATAACAGTACGGTCTTGCGTCCTATTATGTCTGAGATAATGCCGAATGGGAATGCTGAAACCGCATAAATGACATTCATAATGAGATAAAGCAGTGGAACTACAAGCGTTGGAATGCCAAGGTTTTGCGCGCGTAAAAAGAGGAATATATCGCTTGAATTTCCAATAAAAAAGAGGGCGAGTCCGACAAGAAAGACGCGAAAGTTCGCGTCAAATGACTTAAAAGATACTTTGTATAACTGTTTGCTTCGTGGTCCAACAGCAGTTTCTTTGACGAAAAAAACCACAAGAGCGGTCGCAATTATGCCCGGGATGAATGCGAGGAGGAACAATCCTCTATAGCTAAGAATGCCAAACAGTGCTACCGCAATAAGCGGGCCGATAACAGCCCCCAACGTATCGAGAGATCGATGGAAGCCGAACGATCTGCCAACCCCGAGACCGCTTGATTCAGATATAATCGCATCGCGCGCAGAGTCTCTTATGCCCTTGCCTAGGCGATCAAAAAACCGAATCACCAAGACTTGTTGCCATGCAGTTGCTAATGCCAACAGGGGCTTCGCAATCGCTGCAATTGAATAACCTGAGCACACCAAGGGCTTGCGTTTCCCGAACTTATCTGACAGATAGCCAGAAACGATCTTCAGCACGCTTGCTGTGCTTTCAGCAATGCCCTCAATAAGGCCAACGTCAATGAACGTTGCGCCAAGCACGTTCACGAGGAAAAGCGGGATGAGCGGGTAAATCATCTCGGTGCTCATGTCGGCAAACAGGCTCACAATCCCAAGCACGAAGACGTTTAGACTAACACCGAAAATAACGCCGTCCGTGGGAGATCTCTTCCCAAACATCTTCTCAAAATTGCAGCTGTATAGATTTAAATTTGATTACGCGATAGACCTCGCGCGCGTATTAGCACCACGTGGCCTATCTTGCTGCGATTCACAGCGAGGTGCCGGGGTTGTTTTGTCTTATCAATAACAAAGAGACAAGACGTAGCGATAAGATTAAGATTGAACAGCATAAAAAATACTGGAATCATGTTCGAAATCGAAGGGGTTTTAGGCCGACAAGTTTTGGATTCACGCGGAAATCCTACAGTAGAGGTAGAGGTTTTCACGGGTTGCGGCTTCGGCAGAGCGATCGTACCTTCCGGTGCATCCACTGGATCAAACGAGGCACTTGAACTTCGAGACCACGAAACAGGTTTCGATGGAAAAACCGTATTGCGGGCGGTCAACAATGTCAATGCAATTATAGCGGAAGAACTCATCGGAATGGACGTGCGAGCGCAGAGAAGTATCGACCAACTAATGATCGATCTCGATGGGACCCCTAATAAGTCTAGTCTAGGAGCAAACGCAATTTTAGGGGTTTCAATGGCAGTTTCTCGTGCAGCTGCAAATTCAGTCAATATGCACCTTTACGAATACTTAGGCGGCCCAAATGCTTGCAAGTTGCCTGTGCCTTTGATGAATGTTATAAATGGGGGGGCGCACGCAGGAAACGCCCTATCGATCCAAGAGTTTTTTGTGATACCCGTGGGAGCAGAGACATTTTCTGACGCCCTCAGAATGGGCGTTGAGACCTATCACGAGCTCAAACGTGTTTTAAAGGCGCAATATGGACAGGGAGCAACGAATGTAGGAGATGAGGGGGGATTCGCCCCACCGCTTCAGTCATCTTCTGAGGCACTTGATGCCATCACGACTGCCGTTAACAAAGCAGGTTATGTTCAAGAGATGCAACTCGGCGTTGACTGTGCTGCATCTGAGTTCTACGACGATACAACAAAAACGTACTCCGTAGACGGCAACCGACTATCGTCCAAAGAACTTTGCCGTTACTATGAGGATTTGATCGACCAATACCCCATAATGCTCATTGAGGATCCATTCAGCGAGGACGCTTTTGAAGACTTCTCCCAGTTAACGTCGCGACTTCCTGGAACGACCATTGTGGGGGATGATTTGTTCGTAACGAATGTCGAACGACTCTCTAAAGGCATCAATCTCAGAGCGGCGAATGCTTTGCTATTGAAGCTAAACCAGATTGGAACGATGTCGGAAGCTTTCGATGCTGCAACGCTTGCCTTTCGGAATGGATATTCGGTAGTAGTAAGCCATCGATCAGGAGAGACTGAAGATACGACGATTGCCGACGTTTCTGTCGCATTGGGCTCTGAGTTCATAAAAACTGGCGCGCCAGCCCGGAGCGATCGCAATGCGAAATACAATCAGCTCTTGAGAATCGAAGAATTCCTCGGAGATTCTGCGTTTTACCAAGGCAGACATATGTCGGTCTAACTACTCGTCGCCCAAGTTGCAGACGTAGGCAAAAAATGCGGAAGGCTCAGCTAACGTTTATTTTTTGGACGCATTGAAAAGCGCTTCTTTAAGTTTACGCCCCAGCTTAGCTAAGGTTAGGTGCGTTTCAGCTGCTCGGAAGACCACATCGAAGGCTTCTTGTATACTAAGCACCTCTGTCGGAACTGTCGACACCCATGAAAAGAAGTGCCTCGCTGCTCATCTCAAGCTTGACTGGGATCTTTGTTATAACAACCTGCGTCGTTGCAGCTTTTTTGACTGTAACACTGGTAGATAGCCACACAAATCCTCCCCAGGACGCCGCTTTGCTGAATCCGACGTCAGATCCACACATCTTGTTGCTACAGTCTTTTGTGACAAACAATTCAACACAAGCCGTCAGCCCTATGAAAGCTGCCAACATAACTCGTATAATCATTCCAATATCAAAAGTTGAAAATACTTCAAGCAGCAGCGCACAGCCCTTCAACGGATTTGAGTTTCCGACGTGGATTTGGATCCCAATAATCCTCGTGCTCTTAGTGATCTTGGCTTATCTCTTTTTGAGACTGCTTCGCGAGGGTGATAATGAGCCATCTGTCGACAAACGACCTCTTGCACCGGCATCCCCTTCAGACGCTAGCGTGCAGCAATCACGGCAAATTCCCATAAACGAGTCGGAGATCGAGGCTGAACGAAAAAGCAGTTCACTAGTTACAGCAGAAAGTAAGACCAGGAGTATTCCTATAGATGCGACAGAAGGACCGCAAGAGCCAGACGATAACTCGCCGTGACGCGCGAACCGAGGCAGATATTTAGTCCCGGGGGCCTGTCGAATCCACCTTACCAACTGAACACTTATAAGGGTTTTTCGGTGCTCTGAGTCGTGGGGCGGGTTGCGTCATTACATCTAATGAAGTATGATCTCTCAACGATAGGCTTCCGCTTTTCTAACAGCGCCACCAAATAGTCTATCGCAGATCATAACGAGTGGTTTAGACTATGTTCCGAAGCGGCGCTTTAGCGGTTCGACAAGTAGTAGCAATTGCAGCACTTAGTGCTTAATTGTATAGTAGGACGAAAGCGTTTTAGATAAAGATCAAAAGAATAACGTTGATGCAATTGCACGTAGATAGACCTGCTGAGTTTCCCACGAATGCGAGACTGGAGGCATATACACATATTAGAACTTATAGGAACTTACAGTCAAAGTAAAGGGGATGCATACGCTTAAAGCTCGTAGAGATTTCGAACTCCTTTGGGTGCAAAAGTACCGTCCACAATCGTTTAAGGAGATGGTCGGTCAACCTACTGTTAAGGCTCAACTCGAGCGAATTGTTGAGAGCAAGAACTTGCCCAATCTGCTCTTCAATGGCTCGCCTGGGACGGGTAAGAGTTCAGCCGCCGAAGTCGTAGCGAGAGAACTTTTCGGCGACGTTTGGGATGGCAACTTCACAGAGCTCAACGCGTCAAACGTCTTTGAACGGGGCAGAAAGTACCTTGAGGCGTCTCGCAGTTTGGCACGTTTTTACGACCCGCGAAAGGGCGTGCTTGACAATTTTAAACTGATTATGAATCGACTTGCTGGTATCGCTCCGCTAGCGACGCCATACCGAATTCTGTTTATCAACGACGCTGACGCTTTAACACTCGATGCTCAACAAGCGCTGCGAAGGACGATTGAGCGGTACAGTCGAACTTGTAAGTTTATCTTAGCCACCGAACGGCCGTCGCGAGTAATTACCCCCATCAGATCGCGTTGTTTGCCATTGCACTTTACACAGATCTCCGTCGACGTTACGCTCTCTATACTGAAGCGAATCGCAAAAAATGAAGGTTTCACGTTGTCTGATGAAGTATTTCTTTCTGTTACACAGCTCAGTAGCGGGAATCTTCGAAAAGCGCTCACGCTGCTCCAGTTTGTGGCTCAAAGCAGTTCGTCTGATGCGTATTCGCGCGAGTTAGAAACGCTCGCAGAGCGTATGAACCCGACTGGGATCTCCGAATTGGTTCGACTCGCATTGCAAAACGATGCGCCCAAGGCCAAGCAGGTGCTCGATCGTCTCCTGCTAGAAACTGGTCTTAGCGGTAGTGAAATCCTCGCGTCAATGCGAGCCCACGTTCGTACGATGTCGCTGCCCGAAGAAGCGCTCGCGAAGCTCTTGGTGATGTTGGGCAACGCAGATTGCGCACGCCTCCAAGGGCTTAACGAAAGAATTCAGCTCGAGGCGTTTATCTATAACATCAGTTATGAAGTGCCGCGGACTATTTCGAATTTACGCAATTGACTTTCGCAAGCGCCTTATCACGGTCCGGTATACCGACAAACTCCACTTTCTTATCGATTAACGTAGTTGGAACGCTTCGGATGTTATACTGACGAATTAACTGCAGGCCCTCAGGTGAGTATATCTCAATATCTTTGTACTCAAAATCGCAGCTCTGCTGTAGTTTCTCCCAAAAGCTTTTCGCCATCGGACATACTGGGCAACCTTTGTGAGTAAGCAACAATACTTCCGTCATCGTGTTCTCCCCGTCCTTTCCTATGCCCCCCTTGAATATGTAACTTTCACCAACGAAGCGAAACTGGCTCGGTAGTAATCATTCAATTTAGGTGTCCAAAAACTTGTTTGATTGCGTCAAGTAAGTGAGCATTTTCTCTCTTTTTCCGCACAGCAATCCGAATATAGTCGTGCCCTGTCAATCTAAACGAGCGGCAATCCCGAACCAGATATCCATGTCGTTTCATTCTCAAGGCAAATTCGCTCGAAGTGAGAGAGGTCCCAGCAACGTTTACCATAACGAAATTTGTGTCGCTTTCAAGCGGTACTAGCCCGGGTATCTCTGCGAGTTCACGCGCTAACCACCGTCGCTGTGCGGCTATCTTAGTTCGCGATGCTTCAAGGTAGGGCTCGCAGTCCGTGAGCAAAGCGACGGTTACTGCCTCTGCAATCGAGTTGAGGTTCCACGGAAGTCTTATACTGTTTAAAACGTGCGCCAAAGAAAGGTTAGTTACCCCGTAGCCCGCACGGATCCCGGGAATTGAGAACGACTTAGTTAGTGATCGAAGGACAAAGATGTCGTCGAGATTGGCTGTGACAACGCTCTGCCGCGGGTCGGACAGTTCTATAAAGACTTCGTCAACGAATAAGAACGTCTGAGTCGTGCGACATTTAGCAGCAATTTCAGTAACCGTTTCCCGCGCAAGTATTTTTCCCGTGGGATTATTTGGATTGCATAAGAAAACCATCCTTATATCCTCATCGGACAATGCACGAACAAGGTCTCGCTTGAACTCGTGCTCATTCCAGAAGGGCACGATCAAAGGCTCAGCCCCGCTTAAACGGCATGCGAGCTCATATTCGCCAAAGGTCGGAGCCGGAATTAGTACCTTATCGCCTTTTTCAAGGAGCGCCTGCGTACAAAGCCGGATCAGTTCGACTGATCCGTTTCCAGGCACAATCGCGTCAGGGGATACCGTGAGATAAGCACTAATCGCGTCGCGAAACCTCTTGTATGTGTGTTCGGGATACTGATGAGCTGCCTGCGTGGCTCGCTTGAGCGCAGATTTGACCTGCGGGTGTAGGTATGGGTTGAAATTTGCACTATAATCGAGCGCGCTCGGCAATAGCTCTGAGGCTTCAATAATCCTGCCGCCGTGTTCGCAGGGCATCACGCGTTTCAGTTCGTCTCGCACTGTGACTCACATATAAAATGCAGTTACACTTGTGATTGTGTCAGGAACGGCAAAAGCTGTCTGCCGAAGAGTGTATTTAACCGGCCCCTATACGCTGATTTTTCGTCATAGTGCTTTGCGTCATCTGCGGAAACCCCTGACCCACAGATTGCTATCGGAACGTCAGTTGTCATGTGATCGTGCGTGATACAGGAGGTTCCGTGATCGGTCAGAAGCGCGAATCGGGTTTCTTCGATATCTGTACGGTCGAGCAAATAACCAAGCATCGAGTCAATTTTCTCAATAGTGATCAGTTTTCCTTCGACATTCCCGTCGTGACTGGCTTCATCCGTTCCTTCAATGTGAATTAGAACAATGTCGTAATCAACTAACTTTTCGAATGCCGTTTTGCCCTTTGCCAATGCATCCGTATCGTATTCGCCGGTTGCGCCGGGCACATCAACAATATCCATGCCAGAATACTTGCAAACGCCCTTTATGACTGGGGCTGCTGCAACACACAGACCTTTGCCATATTTCGTCATAGTCGGGTTTAACCGATGTATCTGTCCTACGGCCCATGGCATTATGACATTAGCGGGCGGCTTTTGCTCAGTTATGCGCTGCATGTTAAGTGGATGATTCTTCAACACTTCGTTGGTTTTTGACATAAACTCGTTAATCGTGTCAGTCGTGCGCAGTGCTTCGGCGCTTTCGACCAATGGCCGCGCCCAGATGCGCTTTCCGACGCCGTATTGCGTTGGCAGGTTTACGTCAACGGAAAAATTGTCATCTCGCAACACGAACGCGCCTTTGAACCCAAGAGTTTGCTTAAATTCAAAAGAGGTGTGCTCTAATTCGACCGTTTCGTTGACGGCATCCTCGAGTTCCTTTGCTTCACCTTTAATCCTCCCTGCCCTACCGTCTGTAAGCACAAATTGGTCATCTACAGTTGCAAAGTTAACCCTGAAAGCGACATCTGTAGGGCTAAGGTCGAAGCCTGCTCCAAGCGACTCATATGCTCCACGGTTTGAGGAGGCAAGGTTCACCTCCTGACCGAGCATGACCAAGTGAGCTGCGTCACTATCAATTTTAATGCCTGGTTTAATAGCATAAAATTGACCTACAGAACCGGAACGCGCCACCTCATCCATATGTGGTGTTTGCGCAAACTCGAGTGGCGTTTTACCTTGGAGGGCATCAAGCGGCTCATCTGCCATGCCATCTCCAATAACTATGATCAGTTTCACATCTAATCGGAGGGCAAAAACAAAAGAAATACTTTTGCATGCTAACGCGTGCAGCAATTAACCTTCATTCCGCGCTTCCTTCCCGGACAAGAGCAGTAACTTTCTAAAGTAAATGACAATGCCACTAAGCAAAGGAGAAGAGAGCAATGACGATGCGAGAGTTGGGTTTGCGATAGACTATAAGAAATATAGTTCGGGATTTCCCTAGTTTAGTGCTTGTAATCCCAGTCGATCTTTCTACAAAAAGGCGGTGGCTTAAATCCTTGCCACCGTTTTTGCTCACTTTATGACCGTCACTGATATCGATGTTACCAAGGCCGTGATGTTATCTCCGACTTTTCAGTACAGAGGCTAAAATTTCGTAGAAAAGCCAATATTCTGGAAAGCAATTATAAAGGGAGTTCATGAAGCAGCTCGGATGCAGGGCGACCTTGCTAACGTGCGTCAACAGATACATATAGGAAATAAACGTGATTAAACCGTTAATTCAACAATTAAGAAGCAAAGACTCGATTATCCGCACTAAGGCAGTCGTGAGAATCGGGAATAGCGGTAAACAAGAAGCAGTATCATTTCTTATTGAGGCACTGGGAGATGAAAATAGACACGTTCGCCGAGCAGCATCTGCAGCTCTAGGACACGTATGGAATGATGAAGCTATAATACCATTATGCTCAGCTCTTGATGATGTCGACTGGTTTGTCCGATGGAACGCTGCGCTCGTCTTAGGACAGATCGGAGACAAAAGGGCTATTGAAAGTCTTATCAGGGCGTTGCAAGACGTAAATAGATATGTTCGCAGAAATGCCGCCGAAGCTCTCGGGAATTTCAGAAATGAAAGAGTGACCAATAGGCTTGTGAGGGCGTTGGAAGACCCTGACGTCGATGTGAGATGGAACGCAGCTGACGCGTTGGGAAAACTACGAGACCTTGAAGCGACTGATTCGCTGATTCGCGCGTTGAACGACCCGGATGAATTTGTACGCGAGCGTGCTGTAGACGCGCTTGGCAGAATTGGGGATTCGCGCGCGAGTGTAGCTTTACAACACGCGCTAAACGACAAAAACGAGGACGTTCGTACGAGTGCAAGAGAGGCGCTCGAAAAAATCATCCGGCGCGATCGTGCCTAAATACAATCGCTTTTGTCAGTTTTCAAATGAGAGAAGAGGGATCAAAACCTCAATCTACACTGTAGTTAAATATAATTACGCTGTCAATAAACAGGGATCGTATGGTAGATACCTTCAGCACGATGGGAGAAGTGGATGGCACAGTCGCTGCTATCAAACAGATCATGGAGCGTGCAAAAAAGCTGCCACCCGTCCTTGTAGCAGCCTATAGCGAGACGCTTGAATCAGCTAGCAGCGCCGTCGTTCGCCGATTCTTCGAGGGACTCGCGAGTCAATGCCCAGAAGCGTTGGAGTATTTCGTCGACGTTGATACGCTAAAAAAGGCTGAGGACGAGCGACAAACAAAACTCGAGACGATTTCTTAAAGCTAAAGCTCTATCCACTTGCTGGAACATTTTGACATACGAAGCTAGACTGACTTTTAGTGTCATACGCTTTTTTAGATGTATTTCGATCGGTTAGGGTGAGTTTTGTCGACTCGGCTTCGCGCATATCCACCCGACAAGGATTAACAGACCTGCTGAAGACTAGCTGATGGCTTTTGACAAACCGTCAAGTATCTCAATTTTGCATTGTGCTGGCGTAGCGATATACCATGCTAGACTTAACTGCTTCCAGCAATTTGTTAGATTGAGCAAAAAACGCAATTAGCGAGCATAATAGCGCAGGATCTCCCGCTAATGGCTGCCCCCATTGTCCGTTCAAGAAATCTGCTTACCAAGTGGTACAACACGTAGTTAAATGGTGAAATCCGTAAGGCAAAACTGATTAAGTATGAAAATGATATTCCGTGCGTAACATATCGCTCTTGCGAGCTATGGAGGGACAATGAGCCGTTTGAGAAGTTTAGCGTTGGCCTTCCCGATTGGGTGGCATTTACATCCCCAAGCGCGATCTTCAGTCCGTCCCGGGTAAGATCAGTGATCGAGGTGATGTTTTTCGGGTTCCCCTTCTTCATAGCGATGACCTGAACGTAGTAGGCCACATAGCGAGGTAGTACTGTTGAATGGTATCGATCATCGTTTCGTGAAGACCTGCTCTCTATGGGGGGAGCTCATTGGCGAATGAAATCATTGACGGCATACAGCAGGCTATTCAGCTGATCGTCACCCTGAACCCAGAGGTTATGGACATAACTGCTCGGTCCCTGTACATCTCGCTCTCAGCAACTTTGGTGGCATCCCTGATCGCTATTCCCGTCGGGGGATTCATCCACTTCAAGGAGTTCGGTGGAAAGAGGGGGCTGATCACCATTATCCAGACCCTTTATGCCCTCCCCACGGTGCTCGCCGGACTCCTCGTCTGGCTCCTGCTCTCCCGCTCCGGCCCGTTCGGATTTTTACAACTTCTCTTCACTCCTACCGGCATGATTATCGGGCAGATAATTCTTATCGTCCCGCTTATGATCGGGATGACCCTGATCGCCCTATCCGGAGTTAGCCAGACTAAACAGGATACTGTGATTTCCCTGGGAGCAACCGGGCTTCAGACGGTTATCACTATCGTCAAAGAAGCCCGTTTCGCCATTCTCGGTGGCGTCATCCTCGGGTTCGGCAGGGCGATCT
>CAYHCZ010000052.1:0-10708 GCA_964355295.1 uncultured Methanomicrobia archaeon | reverse complement strand
CCCGCTGTTGAAACGGATGATTTGCTTATCGTGATATCAGGCTCCGGAGAGACTAAATCTATCAACGAGATGGGTGCCCTCGCAAAGGCTAAAGGCACGCGACTAGCTTCAGTAACGTCAAATAAGGATTCAACTCTTGGAACCATCTCCGACACTGCTGTAATCGTCAAGGGACGTACTAAGGTAAGCGGGATGGATTTTATGGAACGGCAGGTTATCGGCTCGCATATTTCATTTGCTCCACTTGGAACTATGTTCGAAATAAGCACTATGGTCTTTTTAGATGGTGTTATTGCTGCCCTGATGGAAGTTACAAAAAAGAACGAGGATGACTTGAAGAAAAAACACGCAACCCTTGAATAAACGCGTTCCTTAAACTTAATTCACAGTTCTATGACCGACTATCTCTCCGACGCATGCTGCACGATGTGCCGCACCTCAGGTAATATTAGTGCCTCCATCGCGAGTTTTACAGCGTTTGGAGAACCCGGAAGACAAAAAATTACAGTTTTTTCTATTATACCACCAGACGCCCTAGAGAGCATAGCCGGAGATCCAATTTCTTGGTAGCTGATAAGTCTAAATAGCTCACCAAACCCTGGAATATCTTTTTGAGCTATTTGTTGAACGGCCTCGATAGTCAGATCACGTGGCGCGAGTCCTGTGCCTCCCGTCGTAATAACTACGTCAACATCGTTTACTAGAGTTTTAACGGCTTTTATAATTGATCGCACTTCATCTGAGATTAGAGTGTAAATCTGCAACTTATGGCCAGCATTTTCTAGAAGGTCAATTATGATTCGTCCAGATATATCCTCAGCTTCCTCAGGCGTTTGAACGCTCCCGAATTTTCTAAATCGAGAGGTGCTAATTGAGATGACCGCAGCTTCAAGACTTTTTTTTGTATCGACCTGATGGGGGTTGCTTGCCTGGTGATGTTGCATGTGTGGAAATAGAATTGATCCTTTTAAAGCGTTTGCTGACTTCAAACGTTCGCCATTAAAAAAAACTAACATGTTAGAAAAACATAATAAGAAAAGTGGTCTTATTCCGGTTCATGCGTATCCTCGCGTTAGATGTAGGTAAAGGAACCCAAGATCTACTCCTCTACGACACAAACGTCGTAATCGAAAATAGCCCAAAAATGGTAATGCCCTCGCAAACGACAATCGTCGCCAAGAGGGTTAGAGGAGCGACGGCACAGGGCAGCAGTCTCTTCCTATATGGAGAGACCATGGGAGGCGGGCCCAGCAGCGCTGCTATAAAGGCGCACTTGCAGTTTGGGTATTCGGTATTTGCCACCCCGCTTGCTGCAAAGACTTTGAATGATGACCTCACCAAAGTCAGCGCATGGGGGGTCCAGATCACAGATACCCAACCACGAGAGAGCTGTATCCAAATAGAGATGAAAGACGTTGACATGCGGGGGTTGAGGTCCGCACTTCAGCAATTCGATGTCAGTTTGCCGACTGTTTGCGCGGTAGCTTGCCAAGATCACGGTGAAAGTTACATTAGCAACAGGATTTTTCGCTTCCAACACCTCAGTGACTTGATTGAAAAAGGTGGTGAACTCACTCGTTTTGCTTATTTAGATGGCAAAATTCCAGATTATCTAACGCGACTAAGAGCAACATACCGGACATTAAGAAAAGAGGGAATGGAAAAAGTCCTCTTGATGGATACAGGTCCGGCCGCGATATTTGGCGCATTGTATGATGATTTTGTGGCGAAACGCGCGTATGAACCTCATATTATTGTTAATGTTGGAAACGGCCATACCCTTGCAGCGATGCTTCATGAAAAGAGGGTAGTTGGCATGTTTGAACATCACACTGGCATGCTAAATACAAATAAATTAGACGACCTTCTTTCGCTCTTTATGGATGGCAACTTAACGCAGGAATGGGTTTTTGAAGATGGTGGGCACGGCTGTTACATAAATCGAGATGGATTCTCCGAGATAAATCGCGCCTTCAAAGAAAGAGGATTTCACGTGACTGTCATTGGGCCGTTACGTGAAATTATGAGGGGTTCTCGATTAAACCCATATTTTGCAGTCCCTGGTGGAGATATGATGCTCGCTGGTTGCTTTGGATTACTTACGGGTTTTTTGCACTAATAAAAGAGTGTCTTTGTCTTATAAATAATTCAAAAAACCCGCACCCCTTGTTTGCGTATCCAGAGATCTTTAACTAGAAATTATAGACAACATTTAATAATAAGATTTATATATTAACAGATCGATACCGCTACAACATCCTATTTTTTTAATAATTTTTTTAAAGAATCCATCCGATTTTTTCATTTACAGTGGAAAACATGGGGTGTGTTTAAAATACTTCCATAGGCAATTGTGGTATGCTATATTAGATAATTTAAAATTAGGTTTATAAGTAATTAATTTTGAAAATCATATTATATCTATTAGTATAATTCCTATTAAAAGTAAAAATAAGACAACAATAACGTTATTCTATATTCACTAACACATTTTTTAGGATACCTCTAAGTAATAAATAATAATTATAATGATATGTTACAGTGGAAATATACATCGTTTCCATGGGAAATTATGGTTATACTGCACTGGAAACACCAGTTTAATAATCACAAAGTTTATTAACTTACGTTTCCACTTTACGGTAAACGCGCGGATAGCCCTGTGTAGTCAGTTATCTTTTGTTGAGAAACCAGCGCCCCCAGCAAGCATTCGTGCTCTTTGTGTAAAATCGGAGGCAAAGATTTGGAAGGACTCTTTGACAACCTTTTAGAAAGCAAACCCGTTTTCAAAGACAAAGAAGTGCTAAGACCATCCTATACGCCTAGTTATTTGCCGCATAGGCACGATCAACTCAATGCAATCGCAGTTATTCTTGTGGTCGCACTAAGAGGCGAGACCCCTTCTAATATTCTTATATATGGCAAAACCGGCACAGGGAAAACAGCTTGTGCTAAATTTGTGGGAAGAGAACTAACGGAAGTTGGCGCGTCAAGAGGGGTTCCTTGTAACGTGGCTTACATAAATTGCGAGGTAGTTGATACCCAATATCGAGTCCTCGCATATTTGGCTCGTCAGTTTGACAAGGATGTGCCAATGACAGGGTGGCCCACTGATCAGGTCTACTCGCAATTCATTGAAGCACTCAACTCTCAAACTGGAAGCGTGATAATCATACTTGATGAGCTTGACAAGCTCGTTCGAAAAAGTGGCGACGATGTGCTATACAATTTATCTAGAATAAACTTAGAGCTGACGAACACTAAAGTAAGTCTTATTGGTATCTCAAACGACCTGAAGTTTACTGAGTTCCTTGATCCAAGAGTAAGGAGCTCCCTCGCAGAAGAAGAGCTGATATTTCCGCCGTACGATGCGAATCAATTGCGGGACATCCTCGAAGAACGAGCGCGTCTGGCATTTAAAGAACATGCCTTGAATCCAGAAGTCATTCCTTTGTGTGCTGCATTGGCCGCTCAGGAGCACGGGGACGCTCGGCGCGCACTTGATTTGTTACGAGTGTCGGGAGAATTCGCAGAGCGCGTAAATGCTGATAGCGTTAAAGAGGAACACGTTCGAACCGCTCAGATGAGAATAGAGCTCAATCGTGTTGCAGAAGTAATACGGACACTTCCTACTCAAGCAAAGTTAGTGCTTTACAGCATAATTGCGCTTCAGCAAAACGGAGCGCGGAGTGCTACAACTGGTGAAGTAAATCGAGTTTATGAGACACTTTGCAGACAAATAGAACTTGATGTGTTAACAAAAAGGAGAATTACTGACCTTATAATGGAACTGGATTTGCTAGGCATAATTAACACTAAAGTTGTCAGCAAAGGCCGATATGGCAGGACCAAGGAGATCTCTCTATCAGTTCCTTTAGACGAGACGTTCAGGGTTTTGCTAGAAGATTATCGTCTGGAAGCTTTAGACGGCACGCGATTTGCACGACGATCGGTCAAAGAAAGCCTGTTTTAGATATCGCCACGGTTAGCGCCCAGACTATTGATGCGTATTGTCTCACTACGCTAGTACCAACAAACGAACGCGACTTTGTGGAACTTTTTTAGGATTCCGACGTGTTAACCACAACGCTTTAAAAGCTGAACCGGGTATGACAATACAAGCGCCTGCTCGTTAGTGGCTCAATGATCGCCACCATTCTTGCTGATTTATGACGTGATTCAAATGAGCGATTTTAACAGTCAAAATCGACATCTTCAAAATATTTACGATGATGACTCGATGGTGTGGATGGGTCAAAACACCAACCACTTGCCTACGCCAGAAGCGATCAAACGGGCTATGGTGACTGCGATAAACACGGAGGAATATCATAAATACCCCCCACCGTACGGGCTTGAGGAGTTGCGGACGTTAATTCGCGAGGATTTGAGTCTGAGCACGGATCACAGTGTAGATGTGACAGAGGGCGGTACGGAATCCCTTTATCAAGTAACACGCAGCCTGTTGCACCCTGGTGACGTTATGATCTCGACTGATCCAGGCTATTATGTTATTCATGGGTTTGCAGAGCTGTGTGGAGCTAAAGTGCTTGACTTACCTATTTACTCGGCAGATAATGAGTACAAACTAACGCCGGACATGGTAAATGAGGCGATAAACGAGCGAACGAAAATGCTGACGCTTGTTGACCCGCTGAACCCACTAGGCATCTCGTATTCTGCCAAAGAAGTCAAAGCGTTCTGTGAAATCGCTCAAGACGCTGGCATTTACATATTGAATGACATCACGTATCACGACATGGCAAAACTCCATACACACGCTGCCAACTTTTATCCCGAAGGCACAGTTACTATCTACAGTTTCTCTAAGAACTGTGGTTTGGCAGGGCTTCGATTAGGCGCACACATAGCTACGAACGAGCTCATAAAGCAAATAGCCCATTACAAGATTAACGATCTTGGAACGTCTATTATTAGTCAAGTTGCAGGAATTGCAGCCCTTAGGACAAAAAGTGAGTGGCTTCCGGAAGTTATCGAGGCCATCAAAGTAAATCAAGCCATCATAAAAGACGCTGTAGATAAAATTAAAAGGGTTTTCCTCCCAGTATACCCCTCACAAGGAAGTATGTTTGTTATCGACATCTCAGGGACTGGAAAGACGTCTGAGAGCGTTGCGGGTGAAATGCTAAAACGGGGCTTTTTCATTAGGGCAGCTTCGTACACGACTCGAAGGTTCGCAGATAGATACGTCCGTACAAGTTTTGCTATCCCCAAGCCGCAAATCGAGCAATTTGCCGTTGAGTTTCCTAACGTTTTTGAGTCATGAAGCATCGCCTGCAGTGTGGAATTCTCGTCGCTATAGAGGGAATAGATGGGGTCGGAAAGACGACACAATCATTGCGATTAGTCGACAGATTGAAAGCCCTCGGATTCGATGCTATCCGTTTTTTCGAGCCAACTAATGAAACCCGTGAGGCAAAACTGATACATCAAAAGCTTCAGCACAACATCCCGAGCACGAGCGGTGAACTTATTGACTTGTTTTTAGCTGATCGACGACACGACGTAGAGAAGCACATAACCCCTGCGCTATCAGAAAAGAAGATCGTTGTAATGGACAGATATTTCTTGTCAACCGCTGCTTATCAGGCAGATAGTAGGCCATGGAAAGACATATTAACGGCAAATCGAGAGTTCGCGCCGGAGCCCGACGTTAGTTTCATTATAAACTGGCCTACAGAAATGGCACTTGAGTTGGTTAAAAAGCGAGACAATGGACTAAGTGTTTTCGAAAACGAGGCCGCGCTCATCAGAATAAGGGGACGATATCTCGAGATCGCACGAGAGGATTCTGGGAATTACGTCGTTATCGAAAAGATAGCTGATGAGGAAGATGTTTGCGATGAGATATTAGACGCCTTGCTAAAGTATCTCCACGAGCGCCAGCTAGTGGCGTACGATGTTTGAGCCTGCTTTTTGCGCGCGACGCGCTAAAAAACCAACCCTATCTCATTAGCAACTGCGATTAATCAACTATTGCGCTGAGAAAATCCCTTTCAGTGATTATGCCGGTAAGGGCCCCATCGACTATGACCGGAAGTACGTTAACGTCGCGCGCGATCATTAACTCAGCAGCTTCGCCCAGATCCAAATCCGGTTCGACAGTGATCGGTGCCTCCCGTGCTATGGCCTTGATCGGCACGCCGAGCGCTTCGTGCATGTTGCCTGTAACGAGCTTCTCAAAAACCTCACCACTTCCGAGGTAATTAATAATGTCTGACGTTGTCACAATGCCTGTCATGACCCCTTCATGAACGATGGGGACCCGACGAAAATCGTGAGCTATCATTACTCGTGCAGCATCTTCGATTTTTGTATCTGGGCGCACCGTCACAACGTCACGGCTCATGAAATCAGCGACGCACTTTCCCGTAATGATTTTGGCGACGAGGCTAACAAAATCACGCTCGGAAACGATCCCTATCACTCTGCCGTCGTCATCAACTATGGGGAAACCGCTCACATTTCCTATCAGCATCATCTTGATGGCATCGTCAATAGAATTTCCTTTGTGGAGGGTAATGACATCCTCCTCCATTATTGAGCTGATCTCTTCGTTTATTGCCGATAACAAGTTTCCCCTATGCTTATTCTCGATTATCTGGGCCTTATCGCCCCCGCCGAGAAAATCTACTATATCCATGACGGTGACTATCCCTTTGAGCCTGTTCGTTCCAGGATCGCTCACAGGTAAGCGCCGAAAACGGTACTTGACCATCGTTTTCACTGCGCCCATGATCGTCATCGTGGGGGGTATTTGGACGACATCTCGCTTTGCGATCGTCATAATGTCGCCCTCATGCTGCGACAACTTGCTTTTGAAGTCGAGACCCCCACGGTCTGATTTGCCGCTAAAGTCACTTTGTGATCTCTTCTGTCGTTTGTTTCCTCGTAGCATCGTAACGCCTACATTTGTTAAATTACGGCTCGTACTAGGTCTTGTCGATCGACTATGCCAATCAGCTTCGCATCTTCGACTACTGGCAATCGTCCAATCGCATATTGCTTCATAAGATTCGCAGCTTCCCAGACGGACGAGTCCGACTCGACGGTTATGACGGGCGTTCGCATGACCTTTTCGACGGTTGGTGAATGAATTGTACGACCACCCCCCTCATCCTCGCGCTCCAGCCTAGCATAGCCTGCTTTAAGAATATCTTGAAGCGTTATGATCCCGATAAGGCGTTTCTTCTTCACCACCGGGTAGCCTGAAACCCCATATTGTGCCATATTAAGCCATACCTTCGATACGGGGTCAGTTGCATCACAGGCATGAACGGCCTTTGTCATCACCGTATCAATCGTGATTTTTTTATCGAAACTCAAAGCGTTGAATAAGAGTGCTGAGTCAATCACCCCTATAATTGTAGCGTCCTCTCGTGATCTCACTACAGGAACGTCGAACCCTGTCGTCGCAAATATTTTTGCAGCGTCAAGCAGAGTAAAGTCAGATGTGGCGAGAGGGGTTTCCCGAATAAAACCAATGACTGTGACGTCTGACTTCGTTGACGTCACTTTGATGACGTCGGTCAGTACCACCATCCCTTTCACTCGATTATGACTATCCACAACCGGCAGGCTTCGATGCCCATCTCGCATAAGCTGGCGGACGTGAGTGATGTAGGCGTCTTCACGTACCGTGACGGGCGGCGACATAAGCTGAACCGTCATCGAACGGCCTCCCAACAAGATTCGCATACGATGCTGCCGTCAACATATTCGAGCACGTCAGAAAGTTCCCCACAGATTTCGCAAACGCCGGATGAGGTAGATCCGCGACACCTCGGACACTTAAGGCGCCCCTCTTCTTGTCGCAAATCCTCTGAGAACTCTTCGCACTCCTCACACTCTCCCTGCGTTACGGTGACGTCTCGACGGTCGAGGACATTCTCTCTATTCATCTGGATCAAATTGTCAAGAATCTGGTTAATCTCAGAAGAGACCTGAATAACATCCGCATCAGTTATAATCCCGACTAACGCCTCTCCGTCGATCACAGGGAGCCGACGTATCTTTTTCTGAGCCATCACTTGTACGGCGTCGTGGATGTCATCGCTACTCCTCGTGGTGATGAGTGGTTTTGACATAAGCTGATCGAGCTTTATGGAACCTGGTTTTACGTTTTTAGATATCACTTTAGCTACCATATCGCTTTCAGTAACGATGCCGACAGGTCTCCCCTCTTTAATGATTATGACGTTCCCAACTCTGTTTTCCACCATCTTCCTTCCGGCTTCTGCGGCGCTCATATCTGGAGGTGCTGTTACAACAGTTCTCGTCATAACGTCTCTGACTGCCAATCTCGTTTCCATCTGTCCCTCCTCTTTAGGTCAACCTTCTGCTTTTACAGTTGGGCACCCCATTGTTTGTCTTTTATGATCACGAGCAAACTATTCTGTGAAGCCACAATACACGACATTGAACATGCGTCTATTCTCGCGTCCCATACTTCAAAGCTTAGGTTACTGCTTCTAGTCATATATCTTCTGGTAACGCTACCGCTTGAGTCTCGCAACTAAGAGGAACTAAGAGGTATAGGAACTATATAAGACAAAAAAGAAACTAAAGTGTAACTATCAAACTAACGTGTCTGTCTCTCACACTAACAAGTTTGGAGACGAAAGAGGCGTAAATATGAACAAAGGAACAACTGATGAGGATAAAGAAATAGAGTTGCTGCTTAAAGACTTGCAGCATCCGGATCCCGATAAGCGAAAGATGGCGTGTTTAGCCCTTGGGAAAGCGAAGGCCGCCAGTGCAATAGACTATTTAATAGCAGCCCTCAGCGATGAGGAGATGATCGTTCGACAGTGCGCCGCAGAAGCGCTCGGGGAGATTGGGGATCTCAAGGCGGTCGATTCGCTTATCAACGCACTACAGGATAAAGAGCACTACGTTCGACTTGAAGCTGCAGCTGCGCTGGGGCAGATAGGGGATGCTAAAGCGTTAGAACCCCTCATTAAGGATATGAACGACGAAAATCAAATCGTCCGTCAAAAAGCCGCTCAGGCGATAGGTGAGATTTGCGGGCTTGGTGACTCGTGCGGAATTAGCGAGGTGGAGATGCTCCTCGAGGATCTAAAGGACGAGAGCAAGGGAGTTCGATGGAAAGCATCCGATGCTTTAGTGAAAATTGGCGATCCTTCTATAAACCCCCTCATTTCGATGTTAAGCGATACCGACCCAGACATTCAGATTAGGGCAGCAAAGAGCCTTGGAGAAATTGGCCACGAAAGCGCAATCGAGCCTCTTGAACACCTTCTTTCAGATAAAAATCCTGACGTCCGCTATGCTGCATATACTGCTGCAGAAAAAATAAAAAGACGAGAAAAATAACGCTTTAAGTCCCGCAATAAGCGTCGCAAGCGTCAGCAGCATTAAATTGAGGGTGAGGCGCCGACATTACGAGAAAGAGACTAATGAAGTGCGGAATGGATGAAAAACACGTTATTCAAAGCCCGGACACAGGCAGAAGCGACAGAATCCCGCCAGGTCAACAGGAGACTGACAAGTGGCCAGTGTTGCATTACGGCGTAATCCCTCGAGTTGACATAGCTAAATGGTCGTTTGCCATCTCGGGGTTAGTGGAAACGGAGCAGAAATTGAACTTCGAACAATTCAGCTCGCTTCCCCAAGCGAAAGTGTTTTCAGACATTCATTGCGTCACCGGATGGTCAAAACTAAACAACTACTGGGAGGGGATAAGCGCCCAAGTAATTGCGGATCTTTCAACGGTGCTACCTGAAGCCAAGTTTGTGTTAATTCACGCTGAAAAAGGCTTTACAGCTAATTTGTCGTTGAATAATTTTCTCCAATCTGACGTGCTTTTTGCTATGAAACATACCGGGGAAACTCTTACCGCTGGACATGGGTATCCCGTCCGACTTGTCGTTCCGCGCCTCTACTTCTGGAAGAGCGCTAAATGGGTGACCGGCGTCGAGTTTATGGCTGAGGACAGACGTGGATTCTGGGAATCGCACGGGTATCACAATCGGGGCGATCCGTGGCTGGAAGAGCGTTATAGCGACTAGCAGAATTGTGTGCACCTTGCGTGAGAAACGTCGCCACTATACACTCGAATCTCTGATTTGAAAGCGTACGTGAGGTTTCTTAGCACGAGGGAATAAACTTATAACCTTTTTTAGTATTGATAAGCTGATGAAAGTAGTAATTTCCGTCGGCGGATCAGTCATAGCTCCAACGCTCTCGCAGGAAAAATTTGTTGAGTATGCTAACGTGATCAAGGAGCTGACCAAGGAAAATACCGTACTTGTTGTGACCGGAGGAGGAAAGGCGGCTCGGGATTACATCCAAGCTGCGCGCTCTCTGGGGGCGAGCGAAGCGGTATGCGACCTTATTGGCATTGCCCTTTCGCGCGTCAACGCTCGGCTGCTGATATCGGCATTATCAAGTGCGGCATTTCAGGATATCCCTCACGATTACCGAGAAGCTGAAACGGCGATGTACTCACACAAAGTCGTCGTAATGGGGGGCGTGGCTCCTGGACAGACAACAGATGCTGTATCAGCGATACTCTCTGAATATGTCCAGACCGATCTGCTTGTGATAGCTACGTCAGTCGATGGCGTCTATACCGCCGATCCCAATATCAATAAGGATGCAAAGAAATTAGATGAAGTCACAACTGACGAGCTCGTCAAGATAGTCATGTCTGATGAGATGAAGG
>CAYHCZ010000051.1:0-10820 GCA_964355295.1 uncultured Methanomicrobia archaeon | reverse complement strand
CGTGCTCGGCATTGATACCTCTACTGAAATGATCGCATTTGCCCAAAATATGTTCTCTCTAACAGCATATCCTAACCTCTCATTTCGTTATGGAGACGCTTCGAACCTCACTTTTCAAAAAAAATTTGACGTTATCGTAGCCTTTGCCTCTCTCCACTGGACAGCGGACCTGGTACCGGTGCTGCAAGGCATTAGGGCTAGCCTCGTGCCAGGTGGTCGGTTCGCAGCACAGCTCATGACGAAACGACTTACAACACAAAAGAGAAGTGGATCTCCGTTGCACCAAGCGCGTAGAGAGGTTATGGCTCGTCCTGCTTGGGAGCCTTATTTTCGAGGCTTCAAGAAGCAGGGGACTGTTTATCGTGCTGACGAGTACGAAATGCTGTTGCGCGATGCTGGCTTTTACCCATCCCGCATCGAATTCGTTACAGAAGATGTGACGCACCCTGGAATAGACGCTCTAAAGGGGTTCGCAAGAGCTACATGGCATCGGTATACTAGCCGCATTCCGGCTCAGCACCGCGACGCCTTCTTTGATGAAGTCGTGCAGCGCTTTATTGAGCAGTACCCCCCTGATCGTGGTGGCCAGATACATGTTCGTATGAATATATTAGAGGTCGAAGCAACAGTCGCAGGCGATTGATTTACCCTCTGTACTCATTTAACGGTAGCCTCGTGACCTAAAGACAGCTTCCACTTATCTACGTCATCGCTCCCATAATAAGCCTTTAATGCCTCTTTCACTCCTAATCTAACGAGTTTAACAACTCTGCCTCCAAAAGGGGTGGCAGGTCCGCTGTATACTATAGGTTCACCTTTTCCGCTGTTTTCATACGCGACGACAATCGCATCGCTCGTCGTGCCTGTGAATTGCAGCCCCTTGTCGATCAGTGCGCGCGTCTTTGCTTCCGTGGCGGTGATTATCGTCCCAGCGATCGCCCCTTCGCTCAACGTTTCGCATGATATGACAATTATGTTGATGGTGCCAAACGACGACGGGTTGGTGAGCCCTGCAGTCACAAAAACGCGGCAATCAATTCTATAAGCGAGAATAAGCGTTAGCGTTTGCGACAAACAAGTTGAACTCGTGCGGCATCGAGTATGCGTGCGCGTGGAGATATGACGCCACGACATTGCCCTCCACAATGCCATCGCGTCCGTCGATTCCGTCACCTTGTAACACGCGATAGACGAATCGAGCGTCAGCATCAACGGATGCAGTCGAGTAGTGATACTCGTGCCCGCGAAGAATATCGCCGCTGCGCGCAATTGCACAATCCTTGACGGCCTCTACTTCGACGTGTCCCAATGCTTGTCTTTTCTTTGTCATTTGGACGTCCAACGGGAGCACGTTTCCAAGTGAGACTTTTTTGCCCTCAACCGTGGACAGTGAGCGCGAGAGGAACATAAGCCCCCCGCACTCGCCGTACATAGGCATGCCGTCTTCTGCGTTCGATTTGACGTCTTTAAGAAGGTGCCTATTGGTGCTCAATTGTGTGGCATAGAGTTCGGGATAGCCGCCGCCGAAGTACAACCCGTCTACCTCGGGCAGCGCGTCGTGAATTGGAGAGAAATAGACCACTTGTGCACGCTTTTGTATCGATTCGATGTTTGAACGATAATAGAAGCAAAATGCGGCGTCGTATGCAATCCCGATCAGTGTATCGGTTGTGTGACGCAGCTCCTCCGGCTTATCGACCGTGATCTGCGTCGCTACGCGTTGGATGGACTCGATATCGAGTGATTCGTAAATTGACTTCAGGGTAGCGCCGGGCAAAGACGTTTCGGATCCCATGTACAATCCGAGGTGCCGAGACGGAATTCCTTCAACGTCCGACGCAACGACTCCCATCAGTGGAACATTTATTGCAGCTAACACCCGGCGAATGCTTTCAGCGTGCTTTTGACTGCCGACGCGGTTTGCTATTATCCCGGCGACCGTCAGTCTGTAGGGGGTATAAGAAGAATACCTGATGAACCCCAAGGCCTGTGCCGCAACGCTTTCAGAAGAAGCGCTCGCGTCAATCACAAGAAGAACAGGAACTCTTAGAATATCTGCAATCTTAGCGTCGCTCGATATCCCGTCGTACATGCCCATCGCCCCTTCTATGACCGCATAGTCCGCGTTGCATTTTGCAAGCTCTCTCCTGACGCCTTCCTCACCCATCATGAACGAATCTAGATTGTAGCACGGTGCGTTGGTCACCTTTTCGAGGTGGCTTGGATCGATATAATCTGGACCGACTTTGTAGGACTGCACGCTGTATCCTGAGTCCTTAAGCGCTCTCAGGATGGCGAGTGTAATTGTGGTCTTTCCGATCCCGCTTTGGGTTCCAGCAACGAGGAGGCATCGCATCATCTTTTCATGCAGGATTCTGGTTAATAAAAATGCCTCATAAATGCCCCTGCCGTCACAAACGCTTAACGCGCGCAACGAGGACAAGAGCTCAAAAAACACGCATTCTACGGTGAGATTACAAAGCATTAGCTCTCGATACGTTTCCCGTGCAGTAACCTATATCGGCAAAGGTTTCACCATTCTCAATTTGCCGTTTGTCCAAGGTGAAATTTCAGCTTTATTGGTCCACCTCTAAACATTAATCTTAGAGTAGTCATAAATCACCGCAGTTAGCGTGCACGTAATTTCGGCTACCTTTTCTAGCGGCACGCTTTTTAGGTGCGCGTTAACAAACTGGATATAGTAGGTGCTTCGTTCGTGTCCGTACAGAGGCTCCAAGACAGTCAATCTAACCCGCATCATAGACGTGACTCATTCACTGCCTTGAAACATCTGCCAGTGTACTTACAACTAACAAAACAAACAAACCTTTCGTGAGTCGTGCGTCTTGATAAAGTGGTAAATCAAGTAAGAAAGGAGCGATCCATGCTGCTGAAGCCTGATGATGTCGCTTTTAAAGTGTAGCATATAGCAACGCATACATCACCTTGCCTATTTCTCGAACGCCTTGATTCACGTCGATCCGCTCAATGCATCAGGCGAAGAGTATTACTATGTGAGTGGACGCGACTACGGCGACTTAACCACGCAGCGGCACTATAAGTGATGCCGAACAAGTGTTATGCGGTGACAGCGGATTGCCTCGAACTGGAGACGTGAACGAACGTGCCGATAGCGACGAAAACGAGCGTTACTAATACCCTATACGTAATGGGATATTACAGCATTACAGAGACCACTTGTTAACGTCATCGCTCCCATAATGAGCCTTTAGTGCTTCTTTTACCCCCAATCTAACGAGTTTGGCAGCCCTGCCTCCAAAAGGGGTGGCAGGTCCGCTGTATACTATAGGTTCACCTTTCCCGCTGTTTTCATACGCGACGACAATCGCATCGCTCGTCGTGCCTGTGAATTGCAGCCCCTTGTCGATCAGTGCGCGCGTCTTTGCTTCCGTGGCGGTGATTATCGTCCCAGCGATCGCCCCTTCACTCAATGTTTCAGAGGAAATAACAATTATGTTGATTGTGCCAAACGACGACGGGTTGGTGAGCCCTGCAGTCACAAAAACCGTCACGCACGCGTCGCTCAGAATCTGGACGTTCTTCATCTCAACTGCTGTGAGAAGCGCGAGGCAGTCCCCCTCGAGCGCCATTGATGCTGCCACGCCCTCAATATAGCTCTTCGGATCGTCGTGAGAAAAATCGTGGGGTACTTGGATGTTTAGGATATTGTTTACCGCTCTTCTGCCGCCGTCAACGCCACTGCTCAGGGCTTCAAAGTTGCCCTTTAGCACTAAGACGCGGTCTGCTACCTCATATTCCACGTTTTTTCACCTACAAGTTATACGCCTAGAAACGCACTATCCGACGTGTGACTCAACGTATTCCACGAGCGTTGCAAGCTCTGTGAAAACGAGGCATCTCTCTCGTAAGTCTCCATATAAACGTTGTGCAAAACCTGGCGTAAAATCGCGAGACTCTATAGGGGTCTCCTCCAATATGACGAGTTTATCCCCTGCAAGAGACGCTGCTTCGAGGTTCTTCAAGTTCGCCGGCCCGAAACAGATATTCGGCAGTACGACGACGCGCGCATCTTCGATCAGTTGCCTGTTACGGCTGTCCACCTCACTCGATATGGGTGAAAACGGCGCTTCGACAGCGCACTCTATACCGTAGTGCTCTGCTATGTCGTAATCGGTGTCAAGCGTATTGACCACGCCGGCAGAGACGCTTAAGCCCTTTTGGACAAGCGCGTGGATGACTGCCGCGCCCTTGCCCCCACCGGGAATGACATGTACCGTTTCAGAGCTGCGCTCTACGGGCGTATGGTAAGGGAGATGCACGATCGAAAAAGCGTTCGTAATTGGGTGTCTCCTCACGAGCGTTGATACGCCGAACGCTTCTGCGATGCGCTCCTGAGTCAATACTTCTTCGACGGTGCCATCAGCGATGATCCCCCCCTGTTTTAATAGCAGGAGGCGGTCACAGTACTGAGCGGCGAGGTTGAGGTCGTGAATAGCTGCGACAATCGCAATGCCAGAAGCCGCTAGGCGTCTCACAAGGTCAAAGATCTCAATTTTAATCCCAATGTCGAGCTGTGAAGTTGCCTCATCAAGAAGGAGTATCTTCGGCTCTTGGGCCAAAGCACGGGCAATAATGACGCGCTGTCGCTCCCCCCCTGAGAGTTCAGTAAACTTGCGGTCGGCAAATCGGGCGACATCGGTCATCTCTAAGGCTTTTTGCACCACGTCAAAATCGTGCGTCGATTCGGTTCCGAGGAATTTGATGTGGGGACTCCTCCCCATGAGCACCGCCTCCTCGACGGTAAAATCGAAAAAAAACGTGTCGGTATTCTGGGGAACGACTGCCATCTGCTGCGCGAGTCGTTTCGGTTTTATTTGGTAAATGTCAACATCATCGAGCGTTATGATGCCGACTTGTGGCTTCAGTACCCCACTGATTGCTTTAATGAGCGTCGTCTTTCCCGACCCGTTAGGGCCAACAAGACCGACCACCTCGCCGGGTCGGACCGTCAGATGTGCGTTGTTAAGCGCTTGAGTCTGGACGTAGTAGCAGTCAACCCCATCAACCTGCACACGTCCAAGTCCATCTATTTCAAAGCCACGTTCTTTGCCGAGTGACCGCATCAGATAATTCCTCGTCCCTTGTATGCACAGTGCATTCTTAATAGATATCTTTCCTCCTGCTCCTTACGAGATACAGAAAAAAAGGGGCGCCAAGCAACGCAGTGATAATTCCGACGGGCACCTCAGAACCAGGTATTGCGGACCGCGCAATAACGTCGGCCCAGATGAGTAAAATTCCACCGAAGAGCGCGGAGGCAGGAATGAGGGCCTTGTGATCGGGACCTGCAAATGTCCGCACCACGTGCGGAACGATAAGCCCGACAAACCCGATAATGCCGCAAAAAGCGACAGCAACCCCTACCACGAACGATATGATTACCAGGAGGATTTTCTTGAGGTTCTCCACGGCCACGCCTAGGTGCTGCGCCGATTCTTCCCCTGACAGCATCAGGTTCAAGTCACGCGCGTATGCGTAGATGATGACCGTCCCGATGAGAATCACGGGGAACGTTATCTCCACGTACTCCCATCTGCTCGCCCACAGCCCCCCCATGAGCCAAAAAACGAGTTGGTGCAGATTCTCCCCCGCGACGAACATGAGGTACGAGATCAACGCTGAAAAGAGGGTTGAGAGCGCGATGCCCGAAAGCAGCAGCAGCGAGACTGAGCTTCTCGGGCCGATCATGGACAGCGCGTATACCGTAAAGGTGGCGATTACGGCGCCGGCGAATGCTGCGGGCGGGACGAAGACCGCACTAACCACCCCAAGTGAGATGACGAGGGCGGCACCAAACCCCGCACCGCTTGACGCCCCAAGCACGTAAGGATCCGCCAACGGGTTCTTAAAAAGAGCCTGCATTGCGACGCCTGCGACGGCGAGACCGGACCCCACGAGGAGCGCCATGAAGGTTCGGGGGAGGCGTATCTGATACACGATAATTGCCTCAGCATCAGACCACGTGCGATTTGCAGGCACGACCAAGTTTGTGAGAATTGCTGCTATCTTTTGTGGAGGGATCCAGACCGGACCGACAGCCACACCTATTACAACAGACGCGAATAATACGCCTGCAAGCACTAAGAGCGTCGCGTTTCGTTTCAAGCGAATACAGTCCGTTTCTTAACACCGGACTTCGTGCACTTGCATTACTGCGATGCTTGGTTTATGATCTCGGTTATCCGATCCATAGCATCGAAGGCGCGCGGCCCGGGACGGGATATTACGTCGCTGCTCAAGATAAAAACTTTGCCGTTCTTGATGGCATCGACCGTGGTAAGGGCTGGGTCTGACTTGACCTGTTCGACTACTGTAGAAGTCATCGCACTGTTTGCGATAATCACCGTAGGGTTGAGAGCAGCTATCGACTCCTTGCTCATCGTACCATACCCACTTACGTTGGCCAACTTCGCGACATTAATGCCCCCGGCGCGAGCGATGATGTCCCCTTCAAAGGTGTCCGCGCCTGCTGACTTTATTGGGTCGTACCACACAAGATAAAGCACGCGCGTTTGTGTCGCATTGCTTGTCGCATTGCTTTTATTCAGCCTTTGCGTCAAGTTTGCAACAAGTGCGCTGCTGTTCCCAGTCGTGCCAGTTATTTTGCCCATCAATGAGAGGTTGTCCAATATATCTGTCAAGTTCTTTGGATCGATGACGACCGCGGGGATCCCATAACTGTCAAGTGCCGAAATTGTTGTTTCATTGTTTAGGCCACCAACAAAGACGATATCAGGCTTGAGGGAGACGATCTTCTCCATATTGGGGGTGCTGAACCCACCAACTTTTGTTGTGTTGTTTGCCGCTGGTGGGTAGTTGCAATAGGTGGTAGTGCCAACAACCCTGTCGCCCAGCCCGAGAGCATATAAATCTTCCGTAATCGACGGAGCGAGTGACACAATGCGATTGGGCGTTTGAGCGATGGTGACGGTCCTTCCGGCATCATCAGTAACCTCGATGCCGCCCGATTGGGCTGTTTGATTTGATGATAGCTGTGTGCACCCCGCTTCCAACGTAGCGAGGAGCATAACGCACATAACGGCGCACACTACTTTTTTTTGTGTTACGTTCATTTAGATACCTCAAAAACAAGCGTGCATACAACGGGCGCAGAGCGGTTATAGTAACAAGGATAAACTCGGCCGATGCGACAGGGGATGGCGGCGCTTATCAGTACGGACAATTGAAGGAGACGATGGATCCGCTCGTAACTTGATAATGTCAAAGGCATCAACCCACAAAAGGATTGCAGCCGTCCGCCATACCCTTGTGGAGGCCAGTTCTATCCAACGCTTAAGTGCACCTTATCCTATATCAACTTATCTTGATAATACTCAATTTTAATTGATAAATGAAAGGCAAGTGGCCAAAGCGAGGCGATCCGTGTGAAGAGTTGTCAATGGAGTCCCCACTTAACCAGGTTCTTGAAATGAATGGGTTCGCCATCTTGGTAATTTGACGCAGCACGCTTCGCGGTCTCGACAACCTTCTTCCGGCCCCGCACAGCAGGGCCAAAGGGTTTAGCGGACTGACATTGTCTCGCGCTGAGAGAACATTTTTAGGGCAGGCGTAGGGTCTCCATTCGGGGGACTCACTTAATGCCTGGTGATATTTTCGATTGTTTGGTCAAAATCCATCGCGGTCACCTTGCAACACGGTGTTATTGTGCTTGAGCACGACCAACGTAGGGATTTTATCAACGCTGGAAAAGTAGTGGCCTTTTGGGAAATGTAGGCTCAAAGCATTCTATTCGGTTACACTATACCCGTGCTCTTGCACAACGCGCAAGAGATTAGGATAAACCTGCCATTAATTCAGAGAGCTAGGGGCGCTCCGTTTAACCTCTCCTTATCTCCTAGATAGTTATTTCTTTTTTCGATTTCAAACACGTTGCGGATTCCGTTCACGACCTACCCCAAGAAGGTATGAGTGAGAATACATTTAGCAGCCAAAACGATAACACTTAAGTCTGTCACCTCAGTCTTTCGTTTTTGGTTTCATGGTTAACGAGAAGAATAAAGGGGATGATTCAAGATGTAAGTCATAAACCTAGAAATACCAACTGGCAATGTGTTTTTAAGACTGCCCATTGGCATGGTAGACAAGCTTGGTAGGCACAAAGCTGCTATGTCTCCTTAAATCGTTGTTCGCGCTCAGTTCTTCGGTATAGGTGCTTCTCCAGTGCTGCGATGATTCGGCGCATCCAGACGTCGGGTAAACTTTTGTTGCCGGTTCTCGAACAAATGCGTTGAACGTCAACACAGCAGAGGCTATTGCGATCTAAATGAGGCGCCAAGAGGCATCTCTTACAATCCAATAATTGAATACAGCGCTTGAACATCGACGTGTCGCTCTAGTACGCCCGCTATCTCATCAAACGGGTCTTCTCTATCATCAGCATGTTGACCTGGCTCAGACAAAGTTTGCGAGAGCGGATTGACTGTTACGTGCAGAAGCTTCGTGCATCTCGAGTGGAGGTACCCCAACAATGCAGTGCGAAAGTTGTCATTATGGAACAACCCGTGCATGTAGGTGCCTAATATAAGGCCTGTTTCATCCTGACCTCCATCATCCTCGAAAATTGGGCATTCCGAGGTGGTTGTCCCCATGTGGATTTCGTATCCACGTACTTTTTTGTGCCGTAAGCGGTCGAGTATTGGCCCATGTCCTGTAACGTGTTTTTCCACTTGTTTTGTCTCTTTCCCGTGCGACCTAAAAACAGTATTAGCTCGCAGCAATTGCAGTCCCTCTACCACCTTGCTTCGGTTTTGCGTACCCTCAAAGCCTTCGTCAGCTATCGTATCACCGAGCATTTGAAATCCACCGCAGATGCCAATGATCGGGATTTTTCCTGCATTTGCGATGATCTGCTTGTCCATTCCAGACTTGCGAATTTCGAATAAATCGTCGATAGTGTTCTTCGTGCCAGGAATAATCACGGCATCTGGTAAGCCAAGATTGCCGTCCAATGGCACATAGCGGATTTGAGCGTACTTCTCTAAAGGTTCAAAGTCGGTGAAATTAGAAATACGTGGAAGCCTGATTACCGCAATATCCAATGCTTGGTATAAGGAGGGAGACTCATCCGCTAGAGAGACGGAGTCCTCAGAAGGCAATTTTACGTTCACAAAAGGGATGACACCGAGAACGGGAATACTGGTGAGCTTTTCAAACTCCGTAATTCCAGGCTCGAGAAGTTCAACATCACCTCTAAATTTGTTAATAATGAAACCTCTGATTCGCTGTCGATCCTCCTCGGGGAGCAACTGGATAGTGCCATACAGGCTCGCAAAGACTCCGCCTCGCTCGATGTCACCAACGAGAATTACAGGTGCGTCGACACTTCGTGCCACCCGTAGATTCGCGATATCCACGTTGTAGAGGTTGATCTCAGCAGCACTTCCGGCACCTTCAATAACCACAATCTCATAAGAGCGAGCAATCTTTGCAAGGGATTCACGCACAGACGTAAAGATTGTGTCTATTGCAGCATAGTACTCACCTACTTTTCTATCACCAATGGGTTTGCCTTGTACGATCACTTGTGAAGTCAAATCGCCCTTGGGTTTCAACAATACGGGATTCATGTGCGCTGAAGGTTCAACGTTAGCAGCCCAAGCCTGTACGGCTTGCGCTATTCCAATCTCATCGCCGTCCTTTGTCACCCACGAATTTAGACTCATGTTTTGTGATTTAAAAGGCGCCACTTTAATCCCTCTGTTTGCCAAGAGCCTACAAAGAGCAGCTACTATGACACTCTTGCCAACGTGCGAAGCGGTCCCACAGATCATTATAAATCGTGTCATATGAGCAATAGCACGCGTGCTTCCTGTAAGTTATATTCCCTTGAAGAAAAAAGCGTGCAAGTTTCAGCATTTCTTATCGCTGAACGAGTTAAGTAGTTGTCGGCTGCAGCATTTGAGAAAGGCGCATTGCTCCCATAATGAGCCTTTAATGCTTCTTTTACCCCCAATCTAACGAGTTTGGCAACCCTGCCTCCAAAAGGGGTGGCAGGTCCGCTGTATAATATAAGCTCACCTTCGCCAGTGCCCTCATACGCGACGACAATCGCATCGCTCGTCGTGGCTTCCGTGGCGGTAATAATCGTCCCTGCGATCGCTCCTTCGCTCAACGCTTCAGAGGATATGACAATTATGTTGATGCTCCCAATCCACTCCAGTTATGCCATGCGCTAGAACATATTTGCGTCTCGTTTGCTTTGTTATGCAGTCCAAAGAGCCTAACTTCATTCTGAAATGATGGTACATTAGCGAGTAATACTTTCATCCTTCTTTTGGACAATACATACAGTTTTAAAGAAAGAGACAAAGCACCCCCCGCCTTATCGTACAGTTGATGGTTCGAAGCTACGTGCTTTAACAAGGCAGTACGCGCTTTGAGAGGCCGGGGCGTTGTTACACACGTATTAAACGAGCAGGCGAATGGATGACCCATCGAAGCGTTTCCCCGCCGTACGAGTATGTCACCACTGAAGGGCACCTTGCCGCTCTTGAGCGTATCGCACCTTCATCGGTTATGGCTATAGCGCTCGTGACCACGGGTCCTGACACCTTCGTTGACCGCATACGAACCCTTCAATTGGCAGTACCCGATCACCCCCCAGTAGTTATTGATTGTGCCCAGATGCCCAAAGAGGGGCTGACGAAGCTGCAGGAGCTCTTTGAGCTACCGGCCGTCAAGGTATTGCATAACGGAAAGCTTGCCCTCAAGTTCCTCTGTCAGGCCGGCTTCGCCCTTTCAAGCCCCTATTTCGATAC
>CAYHCZ010000050.1:0-11025 GCA_964355295.1 uncultured Methanomicrobia archaeon | reverse complement strand
TATGACGTCGCCTTCACACGGCGGAGATCGGGCGTTCGAATCGCCCCGGGCCCATCGTTCTTTTTAGAATCGGATACTGTGGAGCCGTCCATTGGGCTTTTGTCGGATTCGAGAATCATGGCGAAAAAGAAGCACAAAAAGGATAAAAAGTTGCACAACTTTGACGAAAAGTTGCACAACTCGAATAAGCTCGATCTTACGTGGCAAGAAGAAGTTGACCTGCAGCCAGAGGACGAAGTTGAAGGTGGCTCTGAAATTTACTACGTCACCGACGAAGATGGAAATATCCACTCGCGCGAGTTCCTTGCAGAGGAGCTCATCCCTGACGAAAGTGAAGTTAAAAACTCATTCAAAGGAAAATCAAACGGGAAACTTCAAAAACTGAAGCCCGGAGCAGTCGATATAATCAGCCTCCGAGCACCAGACGAACCCTCACAGCAAATAACGCTGCCAACGCCGAAATCAGGGGGACCTCCGCTCGATATTCGACTATCTAGTGAAATCATCCCGGATCTGTCTAAAAATGAAGGGTCACAGCGGCCGAGCGCTGGTGTCGCTATAGACAAACCAATGATCATCTATCTTCAAGACAGGTCCGCTGCTAACGAGCCTTTGCGTGCAGCGCCTGACCTCGACGAACGTGCACGTATTACGCTTTACTTCACACGGGCAGAGCTCGACGCGTATATCGCGTACCGTTGCGAAGGGATGGCGAAGAAATCCATAGACTGGATTAACAGATCTTCAGAAGTCCTGTGGGAAGCGACACAAGGCGACATTTCGCACCAAACCGTAACTGGCCTCAGGACGTTTGTTCTTGACAAGTATCAATCACGAGATTCACATTCGAAAGTGCTGAGCTTCGCGATCGGTTTTCTCAATTACTTAGCACAAACAAAGATCGATCAAAGCTACCTTTCCTTTAGGCTGTTTCTCGAAATGCCGAAGACTATCAAAGTCAAAAAAGCACTTACGGGGAGGATTGTCACTCGTGAAGATATTAGTGTAGTGTTTCAACGCATCACCGCCAAGGAGGAAAAAGGAGCCGATCCTGCTAAGATTCGCAACTACCGCGCTTTTACACTCCTCGCCTCTTACACAGGATTACGACCGAGCACAATACAGCGCTTGACAGTCGGGCAGTTCAGAACTGCACTCAACGAAGAGAAGCCCGTACTCCACGTTCTCGCCGAGCAGGAGAAGAATAGGGTCGAGCATTACGTGCCTCTGCATCCATCGGTTGTTAGTGCAATTAGCGAGGTTTTAGCACACGATTTTGGCGAAAAAGACGATGACAAGCCTTTCTTTATGTTCCACTCGTTTGAAAAGTGGCTAGAACGACAGCGAATCCCTCTCTCGCGTGTGCGATCTCCTCGGTACTGCCATAACGACTTCCATATGCGACGAGCACTTTTTTTGCCATCTGTCACCGGCTGTTGCTCACAACGTCGGTGTCGCGCGACAAAAGCTTTTTCTTTTGACCAAGGCGCGGCAAGAACCTAGCGGGCTAAGGACGCTGTTTTAAATCGAGATATTTTTTACGTCTAGAAGCTACCTTTTTTCCGCGGAGTGCTGAGCGATAATCACCCAACAACGCACGTGGCTCGATCTAACCAATACCGGCTGATTTAAAAAATAATGAGAGACAACTCCGGGTGCAGCGCTGTCGAGGTATCGCAAAGCATGAGGATCAAGGTGGTTGTCGCTGAGCGCTGAGCGGCGTCTGGCGGTGTTATCGGCTGAAGGCTGCGTCGTGAACGCGGGCGGTTTGTATCGTATAAGCACGGATGAGTAGATGGCGAGCGACCTTTAGAATACGTTGCACAGCTTTTGTGTAATAATTGCCAATTCTTCGCCTACATCAGACGGAGTAATATTGGAGACAATTCTTAATCCACGTTCGTGAGCATATCCTGCTGCTCACCCGCGATGTACGTCTCGGTACTTTAATCTCATATTCTCGATCGCGCGCTTGTTTTTTGGAATATGTAGCGAGCTGCTATTCGAATTTGAATAATCAAGTGGAAGAAATTATGTAGTGAGAGGCTAAACCGACAATCTGTTTTGCATAGAGATGCTAATCTTGGAGTGATGATTATGGCCGATGCAAATGGAAATGATAAGAAAATAGTTGATAATTATCGCTGTAAATTGCCGATTCCAGATAGACCATACAACGGTCCCATTCTGTACGATGCTAAGGATCCGGAGGCAAAATTCCCCCCAATTGGACAGCTTCGCCCCCCTAAAGGGGCCCCCAACATTCTTTTAATTTTGCTCGATGACGTGGGATTTGGTGCCTCTAGCGCCTTTGGCGGGCCTGTAAATATGCCAACGGCTGAGCGGCTTGCTGCTGATGGCCTCAGATATACCCGTTTCCACACAACCGCGCTGTGCGGGCCCACCCGGGCGTGCATGCTCACCGGACGCAATCATCACACTGTTGGGATGGGTTCAATTACGGAAATTGCTACGGCAGCTCCCGGTAATAATTCTGTGCGTCCTAACACATGCGCACCGTTACCAAAGATCCTCAAGTACAATGGCTATTCGACCGCCCAGTTCGGCAAATGCCACGAAGTACCTGTCTGGGAGAATAATCCGATCGGCCCGTTTGAACACTGGCCAGCTGTCGGCGGTGGATTTGAGCGATTTTATGGCTTCCAGGCGGGAGAGACCAGCCAGTGGTTCCCCGAGCTCATCGACAACACGACGCGAGTGGAAATTCCTGACGATCCCAATTACCACTTTATGCCAGACATGACTGAGAAGACCATCAATTACATGAAAACACAAAAGGCGATCGCGCCGGACAAGCCCTGCTTTGTGTACTTCGCCCCTGGCGCCACGCATGCCCCTCATCACGTTCCTAAGGAGTGGGCTGACAAGTACAAGGGCCAATTTGACGATGGTTGGGATAAGCTGCGAGAGCGGATCTTTGCTCGGCAAAAAGAGCTTGGCATCATTCCCCCGGATGCCAAGCTGACCAAAAGGCACGAAGCAATCCCTGCGTGGGACTATATGCCCGAAGAGCTTAAGCCTGTGCTCAGGCGTCAGATGGAGGTCTACGCCGGGTTCCTTGAATACACGGATCATTACATCGGCAAACTGATCGATATACTCGAACGCGGGAATTTCTTACAGGATACGCTTGTGATTTACATTGTTGGCGACAATGGCGCGTCTGCCGAGGGCACACTGAATGGGGCGTTCAATGAGATGGCCAATTTTAACGGCATGGCCTCTATTGAAACACCTGATTACTTGTTGGAACACTTAGACGAGCTTGGTGGTCCGACGTCTTACAACCATTACGCCGTTGGATGGGCCCACGCCATGTGCACGCCCTATCAGTGGACTAAACAAGTCGCATCGCATTTCGGCGGCACGCGTAACGGCATGATCGTTCATTGGCCCCACCATATAAAAGGAAAGGGCGAGCTGCGCCATCAGTTCCATCACGTAGTTGACATTGCACCGACTTTACTCGAGCTTGCAGGGATTCCAGAGCCAAACGAAGTGGATGGCGTTGGACAGCGTCCTATGGAAGGGGTGAGCTTTGCGTACACCTTCAATGACGCCGATGCCCCAGATAGAAAAGAAATCCAATACTTTGAGGTTGTTGGCAACCGGGGCATCTACTACAAAGGCTGGACAGCTGTGACGAAACACAACACTCCTTGGGAGCTTACCGGCGCGAACCTGCCGGCCTTCGACAATGATATCTGGGAACTCTACGATATCACCAAGGATTGGACGCAAGCCGATGATCTCTCGAAAACGCTTCCTGACAAACTGCATGAGCTTCAGAGACTCTGGCTCATTGAAGCAACCCGCCATAAAGTGTTGCCGCTCGACGACAGAGGTATTGAACGTTTTATTGCTGAAATAGCTGGGCGCCCTGAGCTGATAAAAGGGAACTCACAACTCATTTTCCCGGGCATGGTGCTCGGTGAGGCGAACGTTGTTAACATCAAGAATAAGTCCCATTCAGTGACCGCTGAGGTCGAAATTGACCAGCCTGGCGTAACAGGCGTCATCGTTGCCCAGGGCGCGAACTTTGGAGGATGGGCGCTGTATGCCCACGAAGGGAAGCTCAAGTACGTCTATAATTTCATTGGAATGCAAACTTATGAGGTAGAAGCGTCAGAAGCTCTGCCAGTCGGTAAACACCAAGTTCGTATGGAGTTCAAGTACGATGGTGGAGGCCTTGGACAAGGTGGGGTCTCTACGCTCTATGTAGATGGTGCACAAGTAGCGGAAGGCCGGATAGAACACACCCACGCCATCATTTTCTCGGCGGACTCGACGCTTATGGTTGGGAACAAAACTGGCGCGCCTATCTCAAAAGATTTGGGCAGAAAGAATAATAGCTTCACGGGCAAAGTCAATTGGGCGAACATCGAAGTCGGCGAGGACACCCAAGAGCATCTCATCGATCCAGAAGAATGGGTTCGCGTGCATATGTCGATACAATAACAAACACCGCTATTTGAAAGGCTAACATCTGTACGATGCCCCCTACTACCAGTACTCCCTCCTTTCACCTGCTTGCAAAACCTACTGGTGCCGTTTGCAATCTGAACTGTTCGTACTGTTTTTACTTAGCAAAAGAACGCCTTTACTCGAAAAGCCATCTCCAGATGACTGACGAGGTGTTGAAATCGTATCTCCGCCAGTACCTCTCTGCGCACGGCGCGTCTCATATTACAATCGCGTGGCAAGGCGGTGAACCGACCTTAATGGGACTCGCGTTCTTCCGCGATGTTGTTGCGTACGAGCAGAAGTACACACCTCCTCACACGGTGATCGAGCGCACCATACAGACCAATGGCACCCTCCTTAATGAAGAATGGTGCGCTTTTTTCCGAGAACACAACTATCTCGTCGGCTTAAGTCTCGACGGTCCCCGAGAGCTACACGATGTCCACCGCATAGATAAAGCGGGCCACCCGACGTTTGATCGAGTTATCCATGCCGCGCGACTACTGCGAGAGCATAACGTTCCATTCAACATCCTGTGTGCGGTGAACGCTCTAAACGCCGCGCATCCCTTAGAAGTGTATCAGTTCTTCCGCGATGAGGTGGGAGCAGAGTTTATTCAATTCATCCCTATCGTTGAGCGCGTCAGCAAGACCGGGTTTCAAGAGGGAGAAACAGTAACGGAGCGATCCGTGACGGCAGAGCAATGGGGATGCTTCCTTGCGACGGTCTTTGATGAGTGGATCACCCGTGACGTTGGTCGTGTATTTGTACAGCACTTTGATGTGGCATTAGCAGCGTGGGCTGGAGAACCGCCAGCAGTGTGCATCTTCGCGCCGACCTGTGGCACCGCGCTCGCGCTCGAGCACAATGGCGACCTCTACTCGTGTGACCATTTCGTTGAGCCGAACTACATGTTAGGCAATATCCTAAAGACCCCGCTAATCGATCTGGTTGCCTCGGATGCGCAACGCCAGTTCGGACTCAATAAGCTTGACACGCTTCCGAAGTACTGCCGAGAGTGCCCTGTTCGCTTTGCGTGCAACGGTGAGTGCCCTAAGAATCGCTTTATTACTACACCTGAAGGTGAGTCGGGGCTGAATTATCTCTGCGCAGGGTACCGAGCTTTCTTTCAGCATATCGATCAGCCTATGCGATTGATGGCCACCTTGCTCCGTCAGGGGCGAGCACCCGCTGAGGTGATGAGTCATCGTCTGAAACCCTTGGCGCACTTCGGTCGCAACGCTCCGTGTCCTTGCGGCAGCGGGCTTAAGTATAAAAAATGCCACGGTGCTCATTAGCCCTGGCTGCCTGCGCTGTCTCTAGAGCGGTTGGTAAAGTTGTAACTATCAACAGAAACAGATTCGAGAGTTATTGCCGATGATGAGCACGCTCAAGACCAAGAGCTGCATAACTTTGGTTTAAGATCACCATGCCTCCGCCTACATCAGGCGGCAGTCACTGTGTACTTAGCTTTGATCTCACAAGCTATTTATGCGTTTGAGCGACTCTAATCAAACATGAAGTCATTCTGGATGCTGAGCGTCCTTATCATTATTATCATAGTACTCTCTGGCGCTGGGTGTGTCACCCCAACCACCCAGAACGCCTCGACAAACCAGACGATCGATGGGATCACGATCCCCACCACGACCGGTCCGCCGACACCGGCAGAGGCACGGCAGATCGCGGCGGCGGCGTACGTCTTCGGCTACCCCCTTGTCTTCATCGATGTCTGGAAGGATCATCAGACGGCCGTGCCGGCGCCGGATCCGACGCGTGGTATAGCGCCCATCAACCAGCTGGCGAGAATTTACCAGGCGCAACTAACAACAGCGCCGACAAGCAACCCTTATACGTTTCCAAACGCCGATTTTAGTAATCTTGGGGGATGGCTTAACCTGACGACAGGACCGATGGTGCTGAGCGTTCCGGCGGCAAACGGTCGGTACTACGTGGTCCAGCTTGAAGATGGGTGGATGAATGCCTTCCCATCACTAGGGCCACGCACGACCGGAAATGGATCGGGCAATTTCGCTCTCGTTGGTCCCGGGTGGAACGGCACTCTCCCTGCAAACCTGACACGGATCGAGGCACCGACAAACACTGTGTGGGTTGCAATGCGAACACCGCAGAATGGCACCGCTGACCCCGCAGCGGCAGCATTCTTGGACAACGTCACCCTGACCCCCCTCAGCGCTTGGGGCACGAACTACACGCCGCCGCCTACCGTCCCGGTGAATACCAACGCCACTGCGGATCCCTTGGCACCAGCGAGCTATGCTCAGGTCGCAAATATGACCCCCGATGTGTTCTATGGACGCATGGCAACGGTCATGGGCGGCAACCCTCCAAGCAATGCAGACAGGCCTGTCATTGATCAGCTTACACGAATCGGCATCGTCTCGGGCACCCCGTTTGACTGGAGCAGCCTGAACGCCACGACGCGTGATGCGATCACCCAAGGTTTCAATGACGGTATCGCGCAGGTCAATACCGCTGCTGCCAATTGGCCTGGTGTTCCCGTTGTAAACGGCTGGCTAATGCCGTATAACGCCGGCGCCTACGGGACCAGCTACACACTCCGTGCCGGCATGGCAAATGCCTCACCGCTCTACAACCTCCCACAGGACGCGCTGTACTTGCAGTCAAAGACCAATGCGACGGGCGTCCCGTACTCCGGCGCGAACAACTACGTTTTGCACTTTGCGAACAACAGTACCCCACCGGTCAACGCGTTGTGGTCTATCACCCTTTACGACAGCCAAGGTCGGCCGGTACCAAATCCGATTAACCGATATAAGATCTCCTCGAACACCGGGAACCTCACGTATAACTCGGATGGATCGCTCGACATCTACATCCAAAACGCGTCACCCGGTGGTAACAAAGAATCCAACTGGCTTCCCGCTCCAACGAGCGCATTTCAGTTTGTATTTCGTCTTTACTGGCCGCAGGAATCCGCGCTGAACGGCTCGTGGGTGCCGCCGGCAGTGCAGACCGTGGGTCCCGCCACACCAACGATGACTAGCGCGACGGTGTCGGCGTCGTAAGTAGACCAAATCATAACTGTTAAGGTCGGGCGCTGATTACCAATCCTTATGCTAGCTGCTGAACTGTTAGATAAGAACATTCTTAGCTTGCGTGATCCTGCGCTATTCGAGATTCATAGCAGCACCATTTCGCTCCACCACGCTAAAGAAGGATACGACTACCCGACGATCCGCTTGCCACACACGTTTGCGAAGCTTGCTGGATTGCCGACGCGCATCTACCAGACCGTTCACGATGGAGCGCTTGCGTTTCTTGTAGTGATTTCACCTAGTGAAAAGGCTACAAACAGCTCAAATACCTCCGTCTTCACACGGCGGAGATCGGGCGTTCGAATCGCCCCGGGCCCACTCGATTTTTCAGTTTCGTGAAAGCCAGCGCTTTCGTTGAAAAGAAGAAGTGATTTTAGCTCGCTGATCTGTGATTCAATCGCTTCAAAGCGTTGACTGCAATCGTTAGCAAATCAATCGACGCTTTGAGGTCGTCTATTGAAGCACCCAAAGACCCCGCCTCGTCAATTACGTTGACCCTAACTCCGTCCGTTAAGGGATCGTACTCAGTAAGTTTCTCACCTCTTTTTTTCGATTATCAAAAATCACCAAATCATGACTTGACTTGAGCCAAATGTAACGGCACTAAATAAGGATAATCCAAGGGAGGTCACAAGGTCATCAAAAGAGCCTCCAGTCATAGCGCCGTAAGTTACGTGACCGCTCTCGCTCCTCCTTAGTTGATAGGTGCTTAATTCTTGAATGAGGCTCTCTGCTTCCTTTATGTCCTCTGCAATCATCACCGAGCCGCTTTCAAACGCTGCAATTATCAAGCTAACGAGTTGTTGCTTGCTTATGTGGCTCTCGTCATAACCCACTGTGCTACTGAAGCCTCCAGTTATGTAGACGGGAACGACGGTTGCATGGATTAGTGCTTTTTGAATCATCTCCACTACAGGAGTACCAATTCCGGTCGCATCACACGCCCATGTCGTACTGACGGTGCATGAGCCTCCGTTCGCTCTAAGCTGACTTTCAAGGCTTTCTAGCTCCTTTACAATTGTGCTGAATTCTTGACCAAGATCGAATCTATGCAAATACCTTACGAAAAAGAACTTGTCTCCAGTGTAGTCATTATATCTACATTCTGTTACCGTCAAGGCCGTATAATCGTGTTTTTGGCCGCTAATATCTAAGCCAATATGAAAATCAAGCCATCTTTCGGGCTCTTTAGGCTCAAAGGCGTGTGGATTTGCCTCATACTCTCGCCTTAACTTCCAATTTTCAAAGCTGCCATCTCCAGGCATCCAACAATTAGGGTCATAAACCATGCTTTTTTATCGTTCCTTTATTCCTGTCTGAAGGGTTTTTTATCGTCTAATCGTCTAAACCGTCTAAATCAATCCCTAAATCACGCATCTTTGTGTATATGATGGGAATATTGCTGTCTGAATCGTCATCCAAATTTATGTCTAGCTGCTTAAGTTTGGGAGTAAAAGCACGTCTCACCGCTTCCATGTTGAAAACGGAAAGCTGATTCTCCTCAAAGCTTGCTAGATATTCAGAAGCGTAAAAAGAGGCCCCCATCGTCCTCTTTTCACGGGCAAGGTACTCAGCTGAGATGCGATTACATTCTTCTGAGGTTATCTTTTTCTTAAGCCAATCCTCCTCCTCGCTCCATATTTTCCAAAAGAATCCACGCTTACCCGCTGGAGTCGAAAGTAAGATTAATTTACCGTCCGTTACTGCCAACATAGGACGAACAGCGGTAAAGAGCGTATCGGAGACCAAAGCGGCCTCATCAACACATAATAGGGTTGCTGTCATCCCTCTAATCGTCTCAGACGTGGAGGGTAAGGCATAGATGCGTGACCCGTTCTTAAGTGTCAACGTAAGTTGCGTCTCGGTTTCGGAGGGTATTGGTTTACCTAACCGCTTCCAATATGTGATTATTTTTCTAAATAACTCTCCAGACTGCCTTATGCTTGGTGAAACGATTAAGACGGTTGCGTCTTTGACAGTAAGGCAATGATGCAAAGAAAGGAGAGCAACACAAGTACTTTTACCCGTTTGACGTCCACAACATAGAGCAATTCGTTTTTCCGTCGAGAGTAAAACGTCGCGCTGCCAATTATCCGGTTCGATGCCCAAAGACTGAACGAACTTAATCGGATTAACTGATTTGCTGAGATCGCTCGAAAGTTGCTCAAGCAAGTTAGCGTTAATCATCAGTCTGTGCATTTTGAGTGTATTTACTCAAACGTGCAAGCGCGTCACTGACTTCGAGACGTGCTTCAGGATAATCCGAAAGAGCCGTGACAACGACCTGTTTAAGTGTCAAGTATTCCGGTGACAATAGGAGGTTCACGGTTGGGGTGTCGTCTAGCTGACCGGTCACTTTCGCGATTAAGTCGAGCTGTTTAATCTCAGTTTGTAACGCCATCAAAGCAGTTTTTCTATCGCCGTCGTTCAACGAATCGTGGAGTATTTCGAGAGTCGTTTGATGTGAAGACGTCAGCGCGTTGATCACGTTCAAGCCATCAACTTGAGTCGGTTCGGGTTTCACTAATTGCGAAAACCGTTTAGCAACACAGATTCGCATATGCCGAGATAGGCTCGACCTATGAACCCCCATCAGCTCAGCAGCTTGCTTTTGTGTGATCTCGCGCGTTAAGATTTGACGCTCATATTCTTGATGGTCAGGATGCCGACATACCCCACAGCGCGGCAAATATCTGACCGTTTCCTGATGTTTTACGTTCTCGGCTTGTCTTTCGCTAATGCTGACTAATCGTGCTAGCTCTGTTGCTTTGACTTTTTCGTGCTGAGTGCTGTATTTAGTAATTTCGTGGTTAATTTCATTTACCACTTATTGCCCCCCATAAGTTCCTTGTGTCAGATATTTTAGCACAAATAATATAAATGCTCATCTTAATTATATTTATGTGTAAGTCGTGAGCATATCATGGAGATGACCGTATGCGTATAAACGAGCTTATTGACGAACTCGAAAAAATTGGAATTACTAGAGGGATCTCGCAAAAAACAATAAAAAGATGGGCATATCAGGACATTATCTGCCCACCGATTCCAGCAACACTGAAAGGCAGAGGCCATACTGCTTATTGGCACGAAAAATCATTGTTGCAGGCTGCTGGAGTGTGGGCCATGCAGCAAGCAAGCACAACACGACTCACGGTGCCTGAGCTTCTACATTTACGAATAATGGGCGACGAGATTCACAAGAGGGGACGTTGTAAGCGTATGTATCCAGATCTCAACGAATTAATCGAAAAGAGTGGCCCATTGCAAAGTTTGCGTTTGCGCCAAGATACCGTCAACCTGAATATACCGATAGAAAAGGTCAAAATAGGGTTTGATGTGTTCGATGACGATCCGCTACACGATGTACTCTACGCGACCTATGTGTGCGCGAAGGAGAAAGCGTGGCACAGCATACATAGTTCTGAGACATGGCCTATTACAAAGCCGGCTTGGACCT
>CAYHCZ010000049.1:0-11327 GCA_964355295.1 uncultured Methanomicrobia archaeon | reverse complement strand
GGTTTGGTTCGCGTTCCCCTGAAATGATTTTATAAAGCGTGCTTGAAGAGACCCCGGATATCTCAGCAAACTTAGTCACCGAGAATCCAAGTTCTTTTATGGAGTGCAAAAGAGTGCTCTTAAGCTCCTCATCTGACGAAAACGTTGCCCGGATAAGATCATCTGCAAGCATTTGCGATTCTTGAGACAATTATGATGCTTATTACTTAATGGTTGCCATAGATAATAAATTGTACAAAAAAGGAAATCCACCCCTTAAAAACGAACGGTTATGAGAACCTAGATTGAAGTTATCGAATTTATCAGTAGAAGTTGAATGCCAAGGGCGTCATATGCTCGAACTACCTAAGCCCAGTCTGCTCTTTCACAGATTTCTACCGTTAAGCTTGTAAACTTCAATTTCTAGTTGAATATATGGATCAGCAGTTTGATGAAAAACTGACGATTTTCTGGAACTCCGACGCTATTGTATTAGTCGATCAAACTAAACTTCCTGTTACTTATGAGCTCGTAAGAATAAAGACATTAAATCAGCTCATCAACGCGATAAAAACATTGAAAGTGCGCGGAGCGCCCGCCCTAGGGGCAGCCGGTGCGTATGGCGTTGCACTTGCCGCACAGTCGAATAAATCCCGCAGCATAGTCAAGCTAAAAGCGCATTTGCGTCTGAAAGCAAAGTCAATAATAGAAACACGACCGACTGCCGTCAATCTGTTTTTCGGGGTTGATCGCGTTCTAAACGCTGTAGAGCCCTGTGTTACAGTTGAAGAAGTCCGAGAAGTAGCGCTCAATGAGGCTCTTCGCGTAGCCGAAGAAGACGTGATAGCAAACAAAGCCTTAGGTCGTATCGGTGCATCGTTGCTCAACGACGGCGACGTCGTAATGACGTACTGCAACGCTGGAAGGCTTGCTACGGTCGGTTGGGGAACCGCGTTGGGAATCGTACGCTCTGCCACACAAGAAGGAAAGCGGATCGCCGTCTATGCGTGCGAAACTAGACCACTCAACCAAGGAAGCCGTATCACAGTCTTTGAATTGTTAGAAGACAATATCCCCACAACATTAATAACTGACAATATGGCTGCTTCGGTAATGAAACAGGGAAAAATCGACAGCGTGATAGTAGGGGCGGACAGGATTACGCAGACTTCAGTCTACAACAAAGTAGGAACGTATATGTTAGCGATTTGCGCCAAAACTCACAATGTACCATTTTATGTCGCTGCGCCTTTAGCAACCTTTGATTATGAAAGTTCATTTGTCAAAATTGAGGAGCGCGACGCTAATGAACTAAGGTTTTGCCGTGGAAAACAAATCGCACCTCGCTCGGTACATGTTGAAAACCCTGCATTTGATGAGACTCCTAAGGAGTTAGTTACGGCCATAATCACAGAAGAAGGAATAATAAATAACCCGCATAGGGCTTCTAGCCGTTAATCAGAGCTAAAAAGTGATGGAGATGTCAACAGCGATAAATGTGATATGCCAAGATAAACCTGGCGTTCTAAGAGATATTGCAGCTGCAGTAGCGCATTTTGAGGGAAATATAAAATATACGCAGCAGTTTATTCTGTCGAAAGGCGAGCATAAAAGCTTAGCTGCAATCTACATGGAAATTGAGAATGTACCTAGTGGACGTAAATTAGCAGAGAAGCTAAAAGCTATTACTGACGTTAAGAGCGTTTCTTTTCACCAACCATTCGAAAAGATTTGGGGCTCCAGGATTATCATAATAGGTGGTGGCGCTCAGGTTGCGCAAGTAGCACTCGGGGCAATTACAGAAGCTGATAGACACAATATTAGAGGAGAGCGAATTAGCATAGACACTTTGCCTGTAGTAGACGAAAACAACATTGCGAAAGCGGTAAATGCGGTGTCTAGAACACATCGAGCAGGTATTTTGGTGCTAGCAGGTTCTCTCATGGGGGGGAAAATCGCTCAAGAGGTCACGAAGCTGCAAAATGAGGGCTTTAAGGTCATAGCTCTTAATATGGCAGGCTCCGTGCCAGACGTGGCTGACCTAGTGGTCACCGATCCAGTTCAGGCTGGAACCTTTGCTGTGATGGCCATTGCGAAAACAGCGAGCTTTGACTTAGATCGCGTGTCAGGTAGGCGCTTTTAGCGCCTTTAGAGTCACAAGCTAGCGGCTCATAACGAAGAAGCAACTAGGATTGGAAACGTGATAGTCGCGTCTGAATACACTGTGACAGTCTCTCCGTGTTCGCCAATTTTACCCCACGATTTCGCTTCGTCCAGAGTTGCCCCAGAAAGACCTCCCGTCTCAGGAGTATCCATGGTTAGTTGGATGGCAAAGTCAAGCCCTTTCTCGCTAAGAAGCATGGATTGCAGGATGAAATTCTTTGGAACGCCTCCACCTATAAAAAGCGCCCCAGATCGTCTTACTTTGTAGCAGATGTCCATGATTTGTCGAATATCCTTGAACGTATCAACGTGAAGATCGCGCTTATACCCGAACACCCAGCTCTGAAGTCCAATAGAAGAATCAGCAACCGCAGGACAAAAAACAGGAACCTCGTTATCTACAGCGGCTCGCAAAATGGAATTTGTGTCCTCAATGCGAGACCCAATCTCCTGTAAGAAATCCGCAATAGTAAACTCCTTTTGTGAGCTTGAATCAAGAATATCAGTAACGATTGCATCAAACCTGTTTTCAAACGTCGTGAAATGTTTGTCAGCCAGATAGACGTCATAAATCCTATCAATTTCTGACTTCTTTAGCTCGACATCGTTTACGCTACATTGGCCTTGACAATGCTCCCCCCCGAACGCTTCGATCATATCATGTACCAAATTAGCTCCGGTCGTTACCAGTACGTCAATATCACGACGCTTTATAATGTCAACAACGACCTGTCGCATTCCAGCAGGGATCATAGCGCCAGCAAGGCCAAAAAAGCTCGTAACGTCTTCAGCTTGCATTTCCTGGTAAATCTTGACTGCTTTAGCTAAGCGTCCAGCTCCAAAAGCACAGTTTTCGTACTGCTGGATGAGAGCGGCAACAGTGATCTCTTTATGGACCTTAACGGGTTTAATGGGGTTCACTGAACAATCTCCTTAATCGTCGCTTGAGCCAAAATGCTTGAATGAGCAAACAAGAAATCGCGAACGAGTTTCGCGCCGACATTCGCTGCCATTCCCATATCATAGTCCGGGGTGATTTCAACTAAATCGAAACCAGACACGCAAGGCGCCAACCTCCTGATTGCAGTCCTCAGTTCCAATGGCGTCAACCCATACGGCTCTGGATTTCCCACGCCAGGTGCAAAAGCAGGGTCTATAGCGTCCATGTCAATCGAGAGATATACTGCCCTGCCCCGAGTTGAAGACTCAATATCTCTCAAGATCGTTATAATACCCTCGCGCCTAATCTGTTCCATCGTATAAATAACGCTGGTATCCAACGCGTGCTTATACTCATCGCGAGCTCCGCTTCGGATCCCAACTTGAATCAGCGGTACTCCAAGATGCGAGATATTCCGCGCAACACTCGCGTGGCCGAATTCATTACCGAGATAACTCTCCTTAAAATCCAAATGCGCATCAAAAATGATGGCAACGCACTCCATCTCTCTCGCTAAGGCCTTTATGCAGGGAAAAGTAACGGAATGCTCACCACCTAACGTTATTGGCACTTTTTCGTCTTTGATTAAGAGAGAGGTTGTTTGTTCGAGATCGACAACCATTTCGTTCAAATTGCCATACTCTGTATCACCCATATCGTGCACTAGCTGCTCAGAAAGATCGAGATCGCAGTCAAAGTCATATGGCTCAAAGTTGAGAGAAGCTTTGCGAATCGCTTCAGGTGCCCATCTAGACCCCGTTCGAAACGATGAAGTGCCGTCAAACAAGATGCCGTGAATTACGTACTTACTACTTGCGTAGTCGGAGTGTGAATCAGCAAACATCATGTGACAAAAAATAGGTCAAGCTGGACTTATTATTTGATATCTAATTTGCGTTTATCCATCGATTCCAAGTACGAAACATCTTTGCCCGCTTCAAGCTTGCCCATATGTTCTTGAGGAATCTCGATATCAAAAGTTGAGTAATCGTTCAAATCCATAAGCTGCGCGACGTTTCCCATGACAGAAAGAATTTGTGCTCCTTTTCTTTCTACAATGGGCACATAAACCTTAGCACTCACGGGCTGCACAATCGACCGCTTTTGTCCGTCGAAAACGCCGATTGCGTCTATCCGCGCCTTGGCTGATCCGTGCTTGCCCGGCTTTGATTTTTCTAAATTAACTATAGTTGAAGGTTCATCATCAATTATTATATAACGGCCAACTTTAAGCGTTCTTATTTCCGTTTGCTCCTTCATACGGGGTAATAGACGAGCATTAAATATAAATGTATACACATAGATTTTAGCGCTTAACGTCCGGCAGCGCACGCCATTCAAAAACCAAGTTATTTGATAATTACAGATGCAGATAGGGATTATCTCAAGATGCGACAACAGAGAAGCAACCGATTTGGCTGCTGAAATAGGCCGCTTCTTGAACGGACGTGCTCAGACTGTGTATGATGATGAGACCGCGCACGCATTAGGACAAAAGGGCGTACCTCTTGAAGCCTTAGACACCGATGTTATTGTGACCGTAGGAGGAGACGGCACGATTCTGCGCGTTCTTCAAAACCTTCAACATCCAATTCCAATAATAGGAATAAACGTCGGCAAGGTCGGCTTCTTGGCAGATGTCAATCCTGAAAGGGCCCTCAGCGTCGTTGAGAGCCTGCTGGGTGGTTTCCGCGTCTCGACACATTCACGCTTAGCGATTTCTGTGAATAATAGATGTCTACCATCCGCAACTAACGAGGCAGTTATCGTCACCTCTCGACCGGCAAAAATAATTGAATACAGTGTGCAGGTAGACGGTCACGAGGTAGACGTATTACGGGCAGATGGCGTGATCGTAGCGACGCCAACAGGTTCAACCGCTTATGCAATGAGCGCTGGTGGGCCGATCGTAGATCCACAAGTGAACGCATTCATCATCGTTCCTCTCGCACCACATAAGCTTTCAGTTCGTCCGTGGGTCGTACATGACAAGAGCACAATAGTCATAAAGATGAGGGAGAAGGATGCAGCAATCGTCGTCGATGGACAATACAGTGAAACCGTTCATAAAAATGATGAGATCCGTTTCTATAAGGATCAAGAACAGTCGCTATTCGTGCTAGGAGAACAGAGTTTTTTTGAAAAGGTCCCGATGAAGTTAAGATAGCGCCCCTGCAAAATAGGAGCCTGGCTTAGTCTGTTTCGCTTTGACCCTTTTTGAGCGTGGCAGCAAGTAAATCTTGTGCAGTTTTCCAAGAACGTCTAGTGCCAGGTGGGAAGTCGCCTCGTTCATCTAACCATTTTTTCAAAAAAGTAATCGTCCTAGCATCTGATGGATAACCACTACCTATGTCAACGTCGAATGAACTTTGGAGGGTTTGTATACTCGTATCTCTGCCAACTTTCGCAATAATTGAAGCTGCTGACACTATCGCGTAATTCGAGTCTGCTTTGTGCTCAGCGATCACGTCTCTTATGCCACTTTCTTCCATCACGCGCTGAGAGAATCGCGACGCAACAACGTCAGCAGCGTCCACAAATGCTACATCTGGCTTTAAACTACGGAGAGTTTGAGCATGCCCCCTCACCAAGATGTCATTCATTGTGAGGATTGCTCTCAGTTCATCTATTTGCTGAGCTGTAATCTCTTGGAGCTGCACGGCGCAGACTTTTTTAATGCGCATCGAAAGAAATTCGCGGCGCTTGGGACTGAGCGTTTTTGAATCCTTTAGTCCCATCCTCTCTAAATACTTAAGCGCTGATGAGTCAACAGAGACTCCTGCAACGAAGAGTGAACCAAAAACAGCACCTTTTCCAGCTTCATCCACTCCAGCAAGCTTCATGTAGCGTCGGACCCTCTCAAAATAGATGACGCAGGCCCATCAACAATCGCGGATTGCGGGAAATCAGGCGTTTAACAATTCCAGCAACACTCATTTCCTCGAGTGAAAGGCCTTCAATCGAACGAATGAGCTTATTTAGCTCAGCGTCGGAAAGATTTACAAAGATGTCCTTTATTTTGTAGTTACGTTCGAGCTTTTTTCCAAAAGACTCCCGCCAACCTGATTCATAGTGCTTTAGCACCTTCAATGAAGGATCTTGCTCCCGAACCGCTTGCACTGCAACTTCGCCGGCCAGTTTACCACCGTCCAACGCATTGATTATGCCTCCGCCAGTAATAGGGTCCACATGACGGGCCGCATCGCCGACGAGCATTAGACCATCATCCACCGTCTTCCGAGCTGGTTTGCTGACCGGAACACCGCCAAGATGCATTTCAACTGGTTGAGCTTCAGGGAAATGTCTTTCCACAAACGCGTTCAAATAATCTATAGAGTGTTTGCTCTCCAATTTGCTCGCAAGAACGCCTAACCCTATATTTCCTTCTTGAGGGCCTTTTGGAAATGCCCAAGCATAGCCACCTGGAGATTCAGATCCAAGATAAAAATCGCAATATTCTTCTTTTAAATCGGCATTTGTCATAAGATATTGTGCACAGCTCTCGAGATCGCTGGGTCTGAGAGTGGTATTCATCCCAGCCCATCGGGCAACTTGTGACTCGATGCCATCGGCCGCAATAACCACAGTAGCCCGTATATCAAGTGATTCACCTAAGTGCCGGACTTTGACACCGCGCACAAACCCATTTTCTTTTATAACGCCTACTGCGCGTGTGCGAACAGTTACATCGGCCCCTGCTTTGGCTGCTCGTTTCGCAAGATCTCGGTCAAAAATTTTACGTTCAAGCACATAACCCACTTCGGGACCTGCAAGTTCTTCTGATACTTCCAAGAGTGTCCCGTCAGGTGCAAATATGCGGGCGCCAGTTACTTTGTTTGCTATCCATCTTTTTTGTGGTCGCAGAAACTTCGATAGAGCACCTTTCGACACGCCTTCGGCACAGCGCACTGGATCGCCGATCTCCTGTCGCTTTTCAATCAAAAGAACGTCGCATTCGCTTGCCGCCGTTGCAGCAGCATAAGAACCAGCGGGTCCAGCGCCTACTACTACGACGTCGTATTTATCTTTCACACTCGATCCCCCGTAATTAACAAATGGCTAGCGCACCGACCGGACAGATTGTCACGCAGGTCTCACATGCTGTACATGTATCTGCAATTTCTAGACACGACTCGATAAGCGTTATCGAGTTAGTGGGACAAACTGACACGCAGGCGCCACAATGTCCACATTTTTCAATATTGACCTGAATCACGATTTACCCCCTTCGATGGTGTATTAAAAAGCAACTGATGCTCTAGCACCAGCAACCATCGCACCGCTCGTCAACGGAATTGTTAGCGTATATAGCGGAGATCCTCTTCGCTAGCCACTTCGTGCATCCCGGTTTGTTCCATCTCCCTGAGCCGCGCAACGATTTTTTCCATATCTTTTGCACGATCTTCCAACGCTCGCATGGAAATGTCAATGCTGAGGGCCTTGCTCAACACTCGCAATACCGCTTGAGCACTTTTTGGATCGACTAAGTAACCAGATGTCTCACCCATCAAACAGATGGCATCAATTCCTTCCATACCTCCGAGACCCAAGAGCAATCCAGATGCACCTACGATGCCCCCACCTGGCTCGTTCTCTTTAAATATTACTCCATACTGTTTTATTTCTTCGATTAATGCTGCATTGTTCACGGCCCCAAGAACTGCGGGTTTCTCCACAAGTTGTCCAAGACCATAGCCGCCAAGCGTGTATATTCTTTGCACCTTGTTTCTCTTTGCGATTTCAAGATACGCGTCAGTCAGTTCATAATGGCCTTCATTTGTCGCGCTTTGATGGTCGCCTACAAGTATCAACAAGTCCTGCTTCTCGCTCTTAACTGCATAAAACTCGCTTCTGACCATCCTAACCAACCCGTCGGCAAGCACGATCACCTGCGGAGGAAAATGCGATGAGTATACTTCTGCGATTTTCTCAGCGCCAAGCTCATCTATCATGTGTTCAGCGACTAGTTTCCCGACGTGTCCAATTCCAGGTAATCCTTCCACTAGAACAGGGTTTTCCAATTCGACGTCCTTGATATTCTTTACTTCTATTCGCTTCATCTAAATCCCATCTCTTCCAGAAAGATTAAGCCGATCAAATCAAAAAGATTATCTTGCTCTTGCTTTTATTTCGCGCTTTAGAATTCGCCGGTATCTCCCATATCGATCCTCTGGTGAGAATCTTGGTGGACGCGCCGTCGCTGTCGGTTGCCCACATGTCGGACACTTTTCCTGAAACGTGTAGCCATGGCATTTCCGAAGTTTCATAATCTGATAGGGTGCATTATGAGTTTACTATGATGATTGAAGTTCCCTATGAAACTTACCAGTGCCGCCAGCCTTAATAACAACCTCTGTAGCTACGTTTGCCGCTTTTTTCATCGCGTTCTCTGCTGTTTTATAATCTAACGCGACAGTTCTTATCCGGTAGCGAGGCGCACCGATATAGCTCACGTCAAAGCGAACCTCATCATTTTCAGACTTCATTGCAGCTTTTAGGGCTCGCTTGATTACGTCTATCCCGTTCGGTTGCGGGCAGGTCAAATCAACATAGCCCGTGATATAAACGTACGGTATTTTTACATTCTCTTTTGCGATAAGTTCAATTTGTGCGGCAACCTCTGGTTGAAGCCCCTTGAGAGCTTCTTGACCTCGTGCAGCGGCATCCTCAAAAACAAAGTATAAACCGCCAAACTGGTCAGCGAGTTGATCATAAAGGACCTCTTTGTCCATCCCTGTGGCCTCCGCCACAAATTCAAGCCACTTTTCCGCCTTTTGTTCGCTCTTCCATTCTTGAATCTTAGCGCGGCGCTGATGTTCATTTACGTCTTTAAACGAAAGGTCTATGTGGCTCCGACTAGGATCGACATTCAGTACTTTGCAGACGATCTTTTGACCTTCTCTTACATGGTCTCTGATGTATTTGACCCACCCAGAGGCAACTTCAGAGATGTGAATGAGGCCTTCCTTTTTGTCGTACTCATCAAGTTGAACGAAGGCTCCGAAGTCGACGACGTTAACCACAGTACAGACAACCAAATCTCCGATCTCTGGCCAGGCTTTTCTCATAAGACCTCAAGTATTTGCGTCCTTATCTCCGCCCTTCCCCCGCGCGGCTCCGCAAGGGTTCGCCCGCAGATTATACAATTTACAGCTGATGAGGCGTTGCCGAATATGATCTGGATGTTCTCACAATCCGCACAGCGAACACGTAGAAATTTGCTCATCACTTATGCCTCCACTAACTCGAATTTTGACACGCGAAATCCCTTTCGCGTGTGTGCTTTGTTGCACTCAGTACAGCGATAGCGGATGTTTACCCGTTTGGTGGGCTTATCCCCGCCAGGAACCTTTGAGAACTTGCCGAGATTGCCAATACCGCTTCGCCGCTTTTTTTGGCGTGTAATCCACGTAAAAGACGATGCACGCCCCTTTCGCACTTTTTCAACTTCTTGAATGGTGTGCTTTCCGCACACCGGACATATTGACTTGATCTTCTTTGGCATCTTCAAGTTTATCACCGACTATGATAGCTATATGACGATCTGACAAAGCTTTGGCGTTACCCTCCGGCAGCAGAACTGTTTCACCTACACCAAGTTTGTAGTTTTCGCCGTCGAGCCCTATAAACGTTGGAATGTCTGTCAAAATTCGCACTTGGAGGTAGCTCATATTCTCATTTTCTCTTATTAAAGTCCTTTCATCATAACGAGCTTCATTAACGTCCGTATTTTCGTGCGTTTCTTCATTGAAGTCGATCAGACTTTGAATTCCCTCCCCTGTTTGCGGCTGTTCAACGCTCGAATCGTCAGGCTTCACCCGAAAAGAGTCCTCATTAAGAGGTGGCCGAGCAACTCCATGATTTTCATTAGCTTTCGGGGCCGTACGTGATCGGGGGGAACTACTATCTTTGAATTCCTTTTGTCCAAGCAAACAGTCGCGATAACTAGTGAATACGCTATAAACCGTATCATATATCTCAACTTCAGCATCAGCTAACGCTGTATCCTCTATGTGTCCTTTCGCTGCGAGCGCCGCTAACTTAATTATTTTTGCCGCACGTTTGTCATAAATCGCATCTGCGACTCGTAAAGCGTTTTCAAGTTCATCGTTTCTTAGAGGATCGTCACTGTCTTTCAATGAATCAATATATGCTTTAAACTCAGAGTAAAAATCACCCTTCAACTCGGTCAATCGCCTTGAACGTCGTTCTTCATTTCTGATCACTTTCAAATCATCGAGATTCATATTCAGCAAGCCCTCGCGCCATTAGATAGACTGCCGTGTGTTCAGGTAACTCTGTTGTACCTTGCTGAACCTTAATAGTTTCACCCTTAAGTTCAGCTATTGTAGGCTTAAGAATTTTTACTGAAATGAGACGTTCAGAAAAGATGACTGCGTCGTTTAGAGGGTCGAAACGACGGAATTCATCAAGCGTCAGCGGTGTCACACGAAACCCAGACCCCCCGTGCAGAGACGTGGGTAACCGGATCAACCGCTTCGTATCCGCCGTTACCGGCACGTCGATACTTACCCTTATATGCGTGATGGCTTCCCTGATTAGACTTTTCCACGCGGTCATTGGCATTAGTTTCGACTGCAGCAATGGTTGGATCTTAGAATCCTGCGACATTTCGTGGACGATCTCTTTTGCACGGCGCTTTCCGATAGCTTTAACAGAAGCAAGTTCTATAATCGCTGTTTCTGCGTCAAGCTCGCTTAAGCGCTCGAAATACCGATTAATCCATGATCTGATTCTGACCTCCCAACAGCTGTTATCATCTGGCATTGACATCATATTTGTGCGCTTTAAGAGGTATTCCGGCTCGAGACCGGTGCCGGTCAGGTAGTTCACAACCTCTCGCCGTCCATGGCTACCTAGAGTAGTAAGCCGTGCCTCTCGTAAATGGACATGATACCCTCGACCACCGGAAAAAACTATACTGAAGTCTGAGTGGTCAAACCCAAAATCATTCATAAGAAAGTCTAGAAGTTTGTCAGTTTCGTTTTTGACTGCAACGAGCATAAGTGCATATCGCGGTGCGGAATCCGTCACAAGCTTGTCAGCATCTAGATCGAAGATTGTGTCTGCCCCTTCCCACTTCTTGTCTTGCATACGTGTGGCGCTAGGGTGCGCATAACAGGCTGTCGAGTAGTACACGTGAGCTGGGGATACTGACTCTATATACGCGTAGAGTTCCTTCTGCGAGCCAAAAGCTTTGTGTCGTCGCATCACAAGCTTAGGG
>CAYHCZ010000048.1:0-11468 GCA_964355295.1 uncultured Methanomicrobia archaeon | reverse complement strand
TCCGATGATAGACCTTGGAGTGCTCAGCAAGCGGAACGTCTTCTTTACGAACATCGCAGCTTTCGTCATTGGTCTGGGCATGTTTATGATGTTCCAGTCTATCACCTACCTCGCACGAATGCCGCCACCCGTTGGCTTCGGCTCGAGCATCTTTGAAGCGGGGTTCCTCCAAGTTCCTAGCTCACTCATCTTGCTCGCCGTCGGCCCACTTGCTGGGAGACTTGTCAGTAAACGTGGCGCGAAACTGCCGTTAGTAGTAGGCAGTATCGTCCTCTCACTAAGTTTCTACTTCATCTATGTGTTCCACCATACCCAAGTGCAAGTCGTCTTTGGGCTGATCTTTATGTCAGTCGGGATGGGGCTCGTGATGGTGTCGATGATTAACATCGTCATACAGTCGGTGTCGCAGTTCGAGACGGGGATTGCTACCGCTATGAACTCAATCTTTAGGACGGTTGGCGGCGTTATAGGACCTACCATTGCAGGAGTATTCCTTGCGCGGTACGTTTCGCCGCTCGTCATTCAAACCCCACGAGGCTCGGTTATGGGGCCCCTTATTCCCAATGCGACGGCGTTTAACTATATATTTCTGACCGCGCTTGGCGTCTCGCTCGTTGGCGTCGTGGTCACGCTTTTAATCAAAGGAAAGGGAACGGAGATTGAGCGACAAAGGCGTGTTGAAGAAGCAGCACCGGAGGTCTGATGAGGTGAGCCCCATGGAATATAAACAAATATTAATCGGAACGGATGGCGGGGTTCTGATGGCCCCCGTCTATGATCACGCGGCCTATTTAGCACAACTCACTAATGCGACCGTGCACATCGCGTACGTGCTTGACAGCGCCAGATTTACGGCATACCCGATCGACGCATCTTCAAATAAGTACGACGTGAATCTCGATGCGGGAAAGCAAATCGTTGTGAATGCCAAAAACGATCTGGCTTCGCGCGGTGTCAATGAAGATCGTATCGTCACTGTAGTGCTTGACGGGCACGCGGCGGAAGAACTCGGCATATACACAGACAGTCAAGATATCGATCTCGTCGTTATCGGAACGCACGGACGAAAAGGTTTAGATCGGTTGCTTATCGGAAGCGTCGCTGACAAGGTGGTACGGGGGGCTAAGGTTCCGGTGTTGATCGTCAGGAGCCGGTAGCGCGTCTTCGCGGGTCGGATTCGGGAAGTAAAGAGCTGTGCCTTAGCAATTGATGCACGCGACGTTGAAGTCGAATTCCTTGCGTAGTCACGTGCCTGCGACCGTTGCGTCGACTTCGAGCATGCTCGCCTGCACGTGTATCCGTCCGCTTCGATCTGCGGGTGACAGCTCGATGCAGCGCTGCACGACTTCGTTGAGAAGGGCGTCGCGCTTCTGTGCAGGAATCCGGTCGGTGTATCGATGCCACGTCGATCGTGCGTATCCCTTGAGCGCATTGGCATCCTGATGCGTCACCTCTTCGGTGACGAACTCGCAGCGCCGCAGCACAAAGCCGGCGTCTCTGAGGAGCTGTTTGCACTCGTCGGCACTGTAAGCTCTGCGCTGCTCGAATCCCTCAAAATACGTTCTCCACGCCGGGCGGTCCATGACCTCTTTTCGCGCTCGGTGCAGCGGCGACCTGATCTCTGCCGTGGCGTATCGTTTTGCCACGAGCTGGGCAGCAAATCGGCCACCAGGCGCGAGGCTTTGCTTGATGCCGCGCAGCGCAGTCGGCAGGTCTTTGACCCAGTGGAGAGACGCAAAGGCGACGACGATGTCAAATTCATGGCGGAACGTGAGCTTCGCTGCGTCTCCATAACGAAATGACAGGTTCGGATGCGCCGACTCGGGGAACATCGTGCGCGCGAACGCGATCATGTCGGGGGAGGCATCAATACCGAGCACAGAGCCGCGCGGCACGCGTGCCGCAAGCGCGGCTGTCACCTTCCCATCGCCACAGCCGACGTCCAAGATGCGCTCGTCACCGTTGAATCGAAGCCTTTCGAGTAGTCCCAGCGCGAACGCGTATTGCGGGTATGAGTGCTCGTGATAATCGACTGGGTCCCATTTTTCTGTCATCTGATCTGCTCTCACCGTAGCGCGTCGATACTGTTTCGTGCAGGCGAGGGGGTGTCCTCATTATAAGCACTTTTGCGGCGTAAAAACGGTTATCCTCGCCACGGGCTTGAATTATTGTCGCTCAGCGGAATAATCGCGGAGAGGGCGCTTCTGACCACGTAACAGAGAGATGAGCGCGAGCCGTTTAGCTATAATCATTAGCCGCACGGTTCCGTTAAGTCGATCAAGCTTAACCCTAAGTGGTCCATGTGCGCTCGTATTTCTGCAGCCACTGCTCGCAAAAGAGGCTCGTTTAGCTGTAATTCTTTAAGTTTGTTTAATTGGTCACACGCCCGTTCTACTTCATATATCAGAGCTTCTTGGCCGGTGACAAAGCTGGGGTCTTTTGGCTTGTGCTCCCCTGTCTTTTCGTCGTTCATGCTTTACCCATTATTGTACGGTTGTTTGATGTTTGAAGACCTTTTTGCAACAAAGGACACAGCGGCAAACATCAATTCAGTTTAGTTGTAGAGAATAAAGCTTGAGCTAACCTGCTTAAACGGATCGCACGTGGTTTAAGCTACGTTCTAACAACGGTCACCGAAGCCAGCGTTACGCATCCTGAGGGGAGGACAGGCAACCCCGTGTAATCACGGCTCGACTCACTGCTCGCTTGGTATAGTAGGAAAATCTCAGTGGCGTTTTTGTCTGCAGCGAGTGCAGTAATATCATACCTTCCGCTGCTCCCAAAAAAGGCAGTCATCTCCCATTGACCGTCTGCAGAGACAACGACGGGTCCGTGGTACGGGTAATGGCGGTTCGCATTGTAATCATATAATGTGAGCCATAGCCAATATTCTCCCCCAATGTTTTGGGCTGTGCCCTTAACAAATACTAAGTTTTCCACCCGCGTATTATTAGCGGGGGTTGTAATGGTGGCTGCCGGAATTCCAGGCATAGACTCAGGTTGATGATCGATTGGCATAAGAGAGGGTTGCTGAGGGTTCTAACTTAAGTATTTGCTTTTTAAGATCACTGCAGTTTTATTCTCCATTACAACGCCAAGGAATACTGTTTGCTGCTGGTTATTTTACTGCAAAAGCTGTGTTTAGGATTTGCAATAGCAACTGTTTTTAGTAGCTGTAATCTGTCCTTATGATTGAGCTCAGCTCAACAATGTAGACACCCGGAAACTGTCATGACCTCTCGATGCCGGGACCAAACCAGGATTTGAATAGCGATGAACACGTCAGAGATCCTCAGGCTCCGTCTTTATAATTCTGGTCTGAGTCATTCCCCGTTCGAAAATGCCGTCGATGCAGTCTCCCACCTCGGGGCGGCCCAGGCACAAGATTTTCCTGCCGCAAAATTGGGGCTCGGCCTTCGTTACCCTTCCGTTGATCGCACGTTTCGTCGCCGCTCAGTATCTTCGACGGTATGCAGTCCGGGTATACTTCGCAGGTTATCTTCCCACTTAGGTTTCGGTGAAAGTGAGCGCACTTATTACAGAGAGGCGAATAAAGCCCTTATCATTCCTGTCACTAAACGGATATTGGCCGAACATCGCTCTTCCAACGAGGCTCTCCTTCCTTATTACTCGCTTTTCTAAAGACGGATCGTCACTCGGAATAACAGCGTACTGACGAAGCAGAGGCAGGTCAATCAGGTGTGAGATCATCTCCGCGTCTCTTTTATCGTGCCTTGTGCTAGGCACGATTATTGATATGAAAGGTGAGGCGGCTCGATGAATTCACTTCAGATCATAGCGGTTGTTTTGCCCCTCGTGGTAATATTTGGAAGTCTGGCTCTTTACCTGTCCGCTCGTGAGGGGCTAATTTGATAGAAACACTGCTTCATGCCTCTTTTTAGCATCCCAACGCCTCACTAGCCCACGTATCTACTTCGCTCGGGGAATTAGAAGAAAACTCTGTCCTGTCTCTCTCACTGTCGCACTGATAAATGGATGGCCCGGTCACATACTTATAGGGACCTCTTGCTGTGTGACGGCAACATACGGGGTATGTTGATTCGCAGAAGCTTTGAGTTCTTCTTTCCTCATAATTCACGTACTCCACGGTGTAGTGGCTGGGTAATAATTCACTGTAGCAACGTGGTTACACTACTGAACCCCTACATCCACCGTTTCGGTGCCTAACGAAGCGCTATATTGACTGTCACCGGCAAACTCCGCGTGATAAACGCGTTGTCCACTAGGGTTAAACGCCTGGGTGAACGAGTAAACGCCGTCTGTGGCGGTGCTGTGCGTGCCGTCCTCATAGCGCACCCCGTTTAAGGTGTGCCATATTGTCACCGACTTTGACAGTCCGGCGCTGCCCGACTTCAGGTTGACGGTGAAGGTGACGGTTTGGCCGACGGGCGGATTCGTAGGCGAGGCGCTGATCGTCGTAGTGGTAGTCGTAGTTGGGGTTGTCCCCACGTTCACCGTAACGGCGTTTGACGACGCGCCATACGAACTGTCACCGGCAAACTCAGCGTGATAAACGCGTTGTCCACTGGGGCTAAACGCCTGGGTGAACGAGTAAACGCCGTTTGTCGTGGTATGCGTGCCGTCCTCATATCGAACGCCGTTTAGGGTGTGCCAGATCTTGACCGACTTGGTCAGTCCGCTGCCCTCCGACTTCAGGTTGACGGTGAAGGTGACGGTTTGGCCGACGGGCGGATTCGTAGGCGAGGCGCTGATCGTGGTGGTAGTAGTCGGCGCCGCTCCAACGTTCACCGTCACGGTGCCTGACGAAGATGCATAGGTGCTGTCGCCGGCAAACACTGCCGTATAGACGCGTGAACCCGCAAAACCATAAGTCCCCGAAGAGAACGTCTTGGTCCCTGTTGAACCAGTGTCGAACACCCCGTCTGAACTTGTTCCACCAGGATAGGTGTGCGTGACCGTGACCTGCTTATTAGTCAGTACGGTGGCGCCCGCCTTCACGGTGACGGTGAGGGTAATCCCTGATCCGACTGTTGGGTTCGTAGGCGAGGCGGTGATCGTGGTGGTAGTAGTCGGCGCCGCTCCAACGTTCACCGTTTCGGTGCCTAACGAAGCGCTATATTGACTGTCACCGGCAAACTCCGCGTGATAAACGCGTTGTCCACTAGGGTTAAACGCCTGGGTGAACGAGTAAACGCCGTCTGTGGCGGTGCTGTGCGTGCCGTCCTCATAGCGCACCCCGTTTAAGGTGTGCCATATTGTCACCGACTTTGACAGTCCGGCGCTGCCCGACTTCAGGTTGACGGTGAAGGTGACGGTTTGGCCGACGGGCGGATTCGTAGGCGAGGCGCTGATCGTCGTAGTGGTAGTCGTAGTTGGGGTTGTCCCCACGTTCACCGTAACGGCGTTTGACGACGCGCCATACGAACTGTCACCGGCAAACTCAGCGTGATAAACGCGTTGTCCACTGGGGCTAAACGCCTGGGTGAACGAGTAAACGCCGTTTGTCGTGGTATGCGTGCCGTCCTCATATCGAACGCCGTTTAGGGTGTGCCAGATCTTGACCGGTTTATTAAGTAGGGCACTGCCCGAATTTAGATTGACGGTGAAGGTCACGGTTTGGCCTACGGGCGGATTCATGGGTGAGGCGCTGATCGTGGTGGTAGTAGTCGTGGCCGCCACTACCGTCGTTGTGGCAGCAAGAGAAGTAAATACTGAGATCGTTATTATAAGGGCCATCATAATGGCCGTTGACTTTAAGCGTGTGTTCATGTCCAGTTACCCCCTTTTGACGGTTTATGCCACCGTTGTCAGGTTGTAAAACTGTGTAATGATACGCGTGGTGTTATTAAAGTTAGTGTTGGTTTGAGTGACGTAGTGTCTCTCTTTTATTCACTTTCTAGGTTCTAAGGCTATATTGGTGATCAAGGCGCGAGGTTAGCCCTAGTTTATCATCACGCGTTGCTGGTATTAACGTCAAGAGTTGCTGTTAAAAACAGCAATAAGAAAAAGTTAGAATAAAAAAGAAGGGCGTTTCGAGGTTGCGTCCTTAAAAGGTTCCTTCTATGGCGCGTGTTGCCGAACTTTTTTGGGTCTATCCGAGCTCCTTTGGATCGCCGATTTTTCTTAGTTCGTAAGCAACAAAGGAATTATCACCACTCTGTGGCAATTAAGGCGGCCAAAGCCCCGATGACGTTGTATAAAGCAAGAAACACCGAGAAATAAACGCCCGCATACAAAGGCACAATGCCCCATAAGATGAACTTATGACTTCGCCAGAAGAATTGCAGCGTCTGTTTCTGATCTATTGGAAAGCGCACGTGGTGGTATAACGGAGGCAAGATGAAGATGAGCGTTGCAGATCCAGTACACAAAGTGCTAAGAGGAGAAGGACGCGAGGAACGATCCAGGGAACTTGAGCTGTGTAAGCGACAGACACAGTAAGCAGGAAACCGAAAAGGATACCGGAGACGGCGGTAAAGTGTCGCACTTCTGCGACTATATCACCTATTCGTACCTCATGTTCTCTTATTCTTAGCAGCATCTCTTCCGAAAAGTCGCTGGGTGATGCGTCGGTCATAAGTCATATCCTCGGCCGTCAGGGCGACCGTGGCATTTCTTTATGTTGGTCATTCGGGGTCGCTAAGTGTTATGGGTTCGGTTCATAATGAGCGTTGTGTTTGGAAGACCGAACCCCCCCCATCATTCATTAAGAGACGATAAGATAGGTCCTCATGTTTTGTGTTGACGTCTGATCTTTGAGATTGCTGCTTGAATGATACTGACCAGGGTTACCGTATATGTGGGGAAAAATACTGTACATACCGTTATATCGTCAAAAATACCGTCATCAATTTACATGTAGTTAATAAGGCAATATCTCCATTAAAGCGTTATTTTGTAGAATAACTCCCGCTCTATGCTCCCTAATTTTATATTGAAAGAATGGAGAATACAAAGCAGGCATAGGCGCTGCTGCATGAAGGTTTCCGCGTGAGTCCTCACGTGATGCCAATGGCATTTAATCAACCTGCATTAATTACAGCAGCGCCTTATGACCTCTCTTTTCCTCCACAAGCCAAGGGTGTGCCTGACGTATGCGGCACCTTGAGTTCCTAGCATCAGGCACATCCCTCCTAAACTGGCCTAAAAATAAGCTGTTGGCGGTTCGTAAAAAAGAATAGAAATTGTTAAGCCAACTTCCGCCTCTTGGATAAGTGTCTTGGCAGGTGTTACATTATGAATCCAATAACACGGATGATGCAGCGCTATTTTAACATGCCGCCGAAAAAAACATTGGCGGTGGTGTGTATCATCCTCGCCTTTTCTGCTTTCTCAAATGACTGTATAAGGGCCCAGAAAAGAGTTGACGACAGGACAGAAGAGGACTACAAGGGATATAAAATCACAAAAACCGATTTTGAGATGGATCAGCCTGTTCTAGTCCACGTATTCCAAGCAAATTATAAGATAGAGGAAATAACATTTAATGTTGGGGAAAAAGAGATTAAAATAACTAAAACGTTCACTCCGCAAGGGGATGTCGAGAAGATAGATCAAAAAATTAATGGCCAGACAAAAACCTACGATCTCAAAAGCAAAGGTGACCCATTACCTGGTTTCAAAGCGGCAGAACGCATAATCGACAACCTGTCAGCGACAACGACACCGACAGTGACGCCGACGCCGGTTCCTGATATTGAAGAAATCACGCCGTCATCAGGGGGGGACCATTCACACATCGAGGGGGAGCAGGCAACCGAATACCCGATCCCATTCGAAGGGGCTCCTTATTATGTACATTGAGGGTTGGGTGTAGTATGGCGTTTGTTCCTACGAGCAGTAACGCTACACTTAATCGTTAACCGATTTCAGCGGTTATCAAAATACGATGATAACCCTATAATCTGCCGCATAACTTATTCCTATAATCTAACCCTTATCTCCTATCTCATTATTTCTTTTTTCGATTTCCTTTAATAATTAGGCCATATCGTCGATTACTTTCACGATACACGTCGGTTAGGTAATTAGCGCGCTGTTATCTCTTATTGATGCATGACCTACTGCGTAAGCTGCGAGCACTATGTCAAATGTGATATTCGCTAGGGTCAGAACCGGATCCCGTACTATTGCGAACTATACCGCCGCCTTCACCGCGATCATCGCACCTAATCGTCGCCCGTAGCGTTTCACCAGGATGCCATGCCGAATCCGCATCAATATCTACTCGCAATTTATGATAGCGGCAAAAATCAACAATCTCGCATAAATCCTCAAACGATGCACCGTACGGTTCCGTTGTTATCACATACTCGCCGTCGGGATGCTTATGCGTAGTCGAGTGGTCAAATATGCCAAGAATATTGCCCACGTCGTCCGCGTCTACTTCTTCTTCGCGCCCAGGTATCCGCACGCGGCGCTTATGCAGTAGTTTACCTAGTTGAGCGCCGTTTGGGAATTTACCGCCCGGGTTCCGTTTTACGCTCATAACTTCGGCATATACGCCTTCTGGGTCGTCGAGTTCTTCAAGCGTTTGAACCGCCTCAATATACGCTGGCGAGGGATCAAGATTATATTGCGTTCTGCGCTCGCGCTTAATATCTTCGGACTTCATATTTTCGTACCTCCTTATTACTTATAATGAGCGGCTTACCGCCTGTTAGTTTTAAAAATATGTGGAGTTCAGTTTCTTAAGTGTTTTTTGCATTTGCTTTGGGGGAGAGATTGGGTTTGTCCTAAGTGTGGTAGTTGGTGGAATTATCGGCGCACTTGCAGACAGACGAGCCAACTCCTGACTTTTGTCAAATTTTGTCAAACAGTGACTCTCTCTCAAAAAAATGCGAAGATAAGCTGTTAAAAGTTCGCAAACCAGCGCAGTCGCGTTCCATTTGGTTCAAAAAGCTTTTTTACCTCGTCTTTTGCGCCTTCGAGACGATTCTCCAGCTTCGCTATGCGCTTCGTTAAGTCATTTATTTCGCTTTCTTAGTCAATTTTTCTCCTCGATTCCCAGCTTTCGTCTTGTATGTATACAGGCACGAGCCGCATGTACGAACGTTTATACGCCCGTCTATTGGCGGCACTGAGCGAAAATCCAGCGCCGTTTGACAACCCTCGCCGTTGTCCCCGTGTGCTATCTTGAATCCACGCACCTCGCCTTTAATGCCCTCAGCGCGCCAGCCTACCAGGCCTAACACAGGGACCGACGTCAGGTAACAACCGCGCTTTAACGAATAGGGTGGTCTATTTTACGGGTACCTTAACACCTTCAACTCGCTCAGCTAACGGTATAACCGCCTTTAAAAGTCCATTCGAGAACGTCGCCATTGCTTTCTCCGGATCGGCCTTAAGCATGAGTACCCAGCAGCCCCGATACACGATATCGTCTCGGGGTGCCGTTAGACAAAACCCGTTTTCCATCGCCTCAAATTCGATATCCTTCTTATGTACGCCAGGGAGTTCCACTATGATGGTATAGGTTTCTGTATCGTGATAGAAAACTGCCTCCGGTGCGACCGGGATTCGTTCTTTTTCAGCCACTGATGATCACCATCGGAAGCTACAGTTCAAACGCTTAAATAGCTTAGCCGCGTTAAAGTCGCAAAAACAGCCTTTTACAACGCACGCTGACTTCATCAAGCAAAGAACGTTAAGACACTCGTTAGTGACCATCATATAGTTTAGGCACGCCGTTAACGCACCTTTAACCGTATTAGCATCGTTTAACATCATGCGCGCCCGTAAGGCCTTTCGATGCGAGGGCCGAATGAAATTCGTAGGTCGTGCCTCTTTCCTGACCCGAACTTAAAGCGTTTCTTTTTGACAGCTGCACCTCGAGCATCCACGCCGTTACCGTGCCACTGAGCCTGTCCCTGAACTCTCCCTTAAGCGTGAGGCGTTGCTTGGCGACGAAATACTGGTTGAGTTTGTGGATCAGCTCCTCGTTTCGTTGACTATCAAGCCTAATTACCCCGTGGGCGTCTTCTAATCCGGAAATCCGTGCCCTTCGTTCGTCAAAATCTGACGCCAAGAGCTCATCTTGCCTGACCGTGAAAGTGATCGTACCGCGACCAGTCTGAGGCACCTCATTAAGGCAAAAGGTAACATCGCCAACATTTTCAAAAACACGTTCTTGCATTTCAATCACCGGAACACACTGCGTTGAATTCCTTAATGCTATCGTAGTCCCATATAAGACCTGGGTGTTTGTGACAGGTTATCGGGCGATCTAGTCGAATATGGTGAAGCGCCGAAACTGAAGCGCTTATAAGCGCGAGTCACTCTTGCGGTTTGCGTGGGGCCAATTCTGTAACTCGGGCTATAAGAAGGAACGAGCCGCGCCGTTCTGTTTAGCACTCTTGGGTCCTCAGCCACCCGCAGCATGATAAACACGCGCGGTCCTACGAACTAGCTTAACTATTTTATGGGTACCTTGACACCCTCAAGCCGTTCAGCGAGTGGTATAGTCACTCTAAGTAGGCCATTTGTGAACGTGCCCGTTGCCCCTTCCGGATTGATGGTATGGGAGAGTGCCCAGCAGCCCGCATATTCGATATCGCCCCGGGGTGCCGTCAGACAAAACCCGTTCTCGCCAGCTTCAACTTTGATGTCCTTTTTATCCACGCCGGAAAGTTCGACCACAATGGTATAGGTTTCCGCATCGTGATAAAAAAAAGCATTCGGTGCGACAAAGATGCGTTCTTTTTCAGCCAATAATATCACCGCGTAGCATTCTGCTTGAATGATTAAGTAGCTATGCCGGGCTTAACACTATAGAATCTCATTTTGCTGCACCTAAACTGCATAGGTTGCATCAGGAGCAGTGACTCCGTGGAAAGGCGAAATATATATTTGGTTCAGCGCCTTTTCGTTCGCCGCCGTGAACTAAGACATAATCTACCATTTAGCTACTCTCTCCTCTTTTTCATCTCATCGTACAGCTTACGCATTCTCGGGTCGCGTAACGTATCTTTGAGAATATCGTCCATCATGTTTCTACTATGTGTCAGCTCGCTTTTTAGTTCATCGAGCTTGGTTTCGGTCGTGTACCACTCATCGAATAAAGCGTCCATCCCCTCATTCAGTTCAAACACGCTCTTGAAGTCGGCGCTCCCCGCCTCGTGCGTTTGTTTAGCGACCTTGCGCTTGTTGATCGGCAACCGCACCCATCTTAGCGATCAGATGGTGTCTGCACGCCATTAGTCCTTATACTTCTTTTCCGATCGCTTTTATACGCTCTGCGTATGCGGCACGCTCTTTAAATAAGTCGTTAAGTTCTTGCTCAGTGTAACATATCGGTTCATCGGTCATCATCTCCCCTCCACTGGGCAATAATCACTGCGTTTCCCATATACGCGACAGGCGAACCATCTCGTTTATGTCTTCTTGTCCCCTCCTTGGGAAATCAAGTCCCAAGTGCCAGGGGAACACGAGAGAGAACCACTTGTTCAGTCGGTTCACGTAATTTTCCCAGCTCCAGATGAGATCGG
>CAYHCZ010000047.1:0-12064 GCA_964355295.1 uncultured Methanomicrobia archaeon | reverse complement strand
AGATGGGCTCGAGGCGATTCGAACGCCCGACCTTCGCCGTGTAAAGGCTCGTTTTCGGGCTCAATTCGACTCGCCTCGAGCCCGCATAACAACCTAGACCATGAGCCCGCAGTTTTTGGACATCAAGTTCTTTCTGAACTTACGTTACCGTTTTCAGAGGATGAGTTAACGGGCTACGCGGAGCGCAGAAAGTACGGACTAACCAAATACTCGATTGATTGGATTGATCGCGCAAGCAAGGCTATCTGGGAGATTACACACGGAACGATCAGCAAAGAGAGTATTGATGAATTACGTCTTCACGTGCTTCGCAAGTACCGTAGCGAGTGGTCGCACTCGAAAGTGCTTGGTTTTACAAAAGCCTTCCTCAAGTTTCTCACTAAGGCACGATTAGATACTAGATATCACGCCTTTGAGGTATTTCTCGAGCGACCAAGAGCGATTAAAGCGAGAAACAACGTGACCACTCGCATCGTCACGAAAGCAGATATTGAGAGCGTTCTCGCCCATATCGGAAATGCGAAAAATGTTGGGTTGATTAGCGATTATAGGGCTCAGCAGTATGCAGCGTTTGTTCTGTTCGGAGCGTTTACGGGCCAGCGCAGCTTAGCGACGATGTCCAAACTCACAGTTGGGCAATTTGAAGAAGCACTCCAATCTGAGAAGCCGTGCATTGAAGTGAAATCATCCCAAGACAAGATCAAAATGCAACACTACGTCCCCCTCCACCCACAAGTGGTTCAAGCGATTCAACCCCTTTTAGTCGGGAGACAGAATGATGAGCAATTGTTTAAATACAACTCGCTGGTTATGTGGGTGAAGCGGCAGAAGATGCCGCTGACGCGAATTAGAAGTCATTTTGTTCTTGGCGATTTGAGAAAGTTCACAGAACAATACGGCGATATCATTCAATGGGATCAGTCAAATAGAGCATATATAATGACGCATGGGGTCAACGGAGTTGACTGGAAGCACTACAAGCATCCGCTTCCTGAAAATGTGTATGAAGTTTATATGAAATATTGGAAAAACGGTTTATAAAAATATATGACTGAATAATTATGTGATTGCCGCCTCTTTAAGAACGCGTCGAATATCTTTCTTGGGGTAACTCTTCATTTTGTGAATTTCTTCAATCAAATCTTTTTTAGAGTCGTGCTTTTCTGCCAAAAAATGATAAGTGGCGATGATAGTCAATTCTTTTGCATTAAATTTCCCCATTTCGCTTGCAATTTGATGGATTTCATTTTTCACGCCTTCATTTAAAAGATCTTCAAATTTCTTCTCATTAGGCCCTATCTTTAGAAAAAAGCCCTTATCCTCTACCCATTGGCTTTGGATAATTTTCGTTGATTCAGCGAAATCTAGTTCATTTGAAACTTGTGAAGAGTATGGGCCATAGTAATGCATGGAGTAGTCAAAATCTACGATGTGCTTTTGACTGAGCAAAAAGATCAGTTTTTGGATTTTAGTTTTTCCAGTTTGTTCTCGAGGATACTTTTCCGCCAATTCTTTCACGAGATATCCTAGGATAGCCGAGTACAAGAAAGCGCTCTCATCCCCTCTTCTTTCTTCTTCTTTCACGGATTGCATTTTTTGCCCTCTCTTTTTCTTCAAGTGCTACGTACAAGCGCATTTTTTTGAACAATGCAAGATTCTTTGCTATTTCAGAGTACTCTGATAACGGTTTTGCCCTCTTCTCGCCGTTCAGCTCAATACTAAATATGAGTATCGGGTCATTCAGTTCATACCAAGATTTTTTTGCTTCGTCTTCCCAAAATCTGATTTCTTTCTTCTTTAATTGCTTTTTTTTTGCTTCGAAGCTTCTTATATCTCTTCTGTTTCTAATCTCCTTTGAATAAACACATCGGCAATGTTTCCTGTCAACAATCGCTTCGCAATGTGGGCAGCAATCTTTCCTTTCCTTTATTTTGTCTAAAACCGTAAAATCATCATATTTTAAAAAGCTTTGAATTTCTTCAGGCGATTCAGGCGATGGCAGCTCTCCATTCGGCAGAATCTCTTTCATAGCTCTGCACAAATGATAGTCGTAAGCCCTTCTCGTCTTGTGGAAAGTAACCTGTGTGTACATCAGATAACGCGCGATTATAAAAGATTCTGCGACTCTTTTTCCGTCTTCCTTGATTCCTAATGTGGGAAGTTCGGTTTCTGGATCAGTGCCCAAAGTGAGCGTATTTAACAATCTCGAATAATCATAGATTCCATATTTTACCCCAATATGGTGGGAATCCCTTAGCAGATAATCTCCTCTGTCTGCGTCAAGTTGACTTGTTAGTATATGTTTCCAAAAGGCTCTTTCTCCGACTCCTTCAAGAAGCTCTGCGATCTGACCTACATCTATCCCAAATTTGTTAAATTTACTCGTCTCTACCACTTGCTTTAGGGGGCCCTTTATTATTTCAGCCGTGTAGTTTTCATGTGTAAAGCGTTCGTTAGTCTTCTTATTCAAGGGCATCAATTTTTCAGCAGCGTGAGAGAATGGAGGGTGTCCTACATCGTGCAGCAAGGCAGCGATTCTGACAAGTTGGCCATCCATTTTTAAATCCTCCTCGTCATACTGTAACCTATCTTCCAATAGCTCCCTGCTACTTTCATCATCAATTATCGCTTGAAACATTAGCCCAGCTAAGTGCATCGTTCCAAGCGAATGTTCAAAACGAGTATGGGTAGCTCCCGGGTAAGCCATGCTAGTGAGAGCTAGTTGCTGAATCCTTCGTAACCGCTGAAAAGGTGAGGAGTCAATAATTTCTCGTTCAAATTCATTTATTTTTATGAAATCGTAAATAGGATCCCTTATCTCGATTCTCTGATTCGAACTCATCGGCTGATTGCCTCTTAAACAAGTGTTTATGCCTAAATACGCAATAGCAGAGAAGATAATCGTTTCCTTTTTGATATATTGGCCATCTAAATGAGGCATGCTGCCTCAATCGATTAGTTCCTAGAATATTCCTTAACTAAGTCGCTTGAGTGAGCCGTAAGTCAACCCCCCACTCAATAATGCTGTGGTAAGAACGTGCTGAAAGTGAAAAAACGAGTTATTGAGACAAAAGACGGTCGCAAACAATGAGTGCTTAGAAGAGCACTAAATCGGACAGCTGCCTTCTAAAATCTACCTCATTAATCATTATTATGATCTGATCAAGCCCAGATTCTGATTTTTCAAGCGTAACGTCGTCGAGAGTGTATTCAACCCCATTACCCTTTTCAACTGCTTTCCAATGAAAGCATACTTTATACGGCTCTTTGATTGGTTTGGCTTTCTTTGCCTTCTCGATCGCTGCTATCCACGTTGTCACTAACTCGTTCCACTCAGCTTCCGGTGGAGGTTGTTTTCCCCCACTAGCGTGCCACGGATGATACGGAAATCTAATGGTGATTGATTCGTATGTGACTCCCTCATCACGTTTCAAGCGACTGCGGGGAAGTTCGTAGCCCACAGTAGGAGATTCATAAACAAAACTAGCTGAGCGTTTGATGAATGAGATTAAGCGCAGCGAAGGGGCGTGTGTGATCCGTGGATTGTTCCTTAAAGCCCACATCGCCGCAGCCTCAGTAACTGCCTTTTCATTCCAAAAAGCTGCACGTCCTCTTTTCCCGCTGCCGTTCCCACGCTTGTCGCGCTTTGGGCGGGGGATGATTTGGTGCTTGTCGTAAGCCCAGCGTCTGAGTGTAGTTTGAGGAATATCTACGCCTAACTGATGCAATCGCAATTGGAGAGAGTCAATATCCATTCGAGTTTCATCGTTCATATTCAGTGCTATATACTATGTTGAGACGATATTTAACTTTAACTTATTCGCTCGCGAAAATCTTAATCTTGGCAATGAAGGCTTGCAATCATGCAATTACTATATATAATCATAAAATAACAAGGAATAAGGCAAGTGCGATCATTGGAAGAAATTCCCATGTTTCACCTCTAATCTGAGCACTTGCCAAGGCACCTACGGAGGACCTATGGAAGAACCTACGAAGGAACCTACAGGTAAAAGTACCACTCTACTAAATATAAGATTTCCTCCTTCAGAGCGCGATCTGTGGACAGACAGCGACAATCAGCCACAGATACCCATACAACTTTCAGAAGGTGTACGATTTTTGTACTACATCGCCGTGACGGAACTTGAAGTCTATGTAAAAATGGACAATCCGGGCGCTGACCCATATACGCAGCTTCTAAGCAACTTCTGCGATGATGTTTTTTCGTTCATTTGTGGCGTGGACATGCTTCGGGAGGGCCGGCCATGAAGCCAAAAATATCGAATTTTCCCTCTGAATTGCTAGCCCTTCCTCAGTGGGTATTGTGGAGGTTTGAACACCGGGACGGCAAACTCACAAAATTACCATATAACGCGAAAACTGGGAAATTGGCGAAGGCTAACGACCCATCAACGTGGAGTACGCTCGTAAAATGTCTAAACAAGATCGACGAATATGACGGCATAGGGTTTGAACTACGCAAAGAGAATGGGTTCATTATAATTGATTTCGACGATTGCCGTGACTCTGAAACGGGAGAAATAGATCCCGAAACGTGCGAATGGGTCAATAAGCTTAACAGTTACACGGAGATCTCAGCCTCGGGCAACGGATTACACGTTATTGTTAAAGGCGGCGTTCCCGGCCCCCGACGTGTGAAAACTAACGCTCTTGGGTGCTCACGCGTGGAGATGTATGACGAAGGTCACTTTTTTGTGATGACGGGGGCCCTGCTGTGAACATTTATCCGCGCCAGAACGTAGCAAATGCGCTCTATTGCGAGATTTTTGGCACGGATGACGAGCAAGAACCTAAGCAACACACAGACAATACGACCGGATTCTCAGACGGTGAGGTCGTTAAGCGGGCATCGGAGGCAGCAAACGGCGATAAATTCCGATGTCTGTTTTACGATGGCGATCTGAGCGATCATAGCGGAGACGATTCTCGGGCAGACTTAGCGTTGTGCGATTTACTCCACTTTTGGTGTGGCGATGACGTTGAGCAGATTGACCGACTCTTTCGTCGAAGTGCGTTGATGCGATCGAAATGGGATCGGAACGATTATCGCGAAAGGACTATAGGCAAGGCGCTTGCAGGAGAGGTTCGCAAAGGCAGCCAAGAGAACAACGCTCTGCAATTGCCCAGCGTCGAGATTGATCCGTCTTTTTACTTCGGAGGAGACAAGAAAAAAACGTTTATACCGAAACGGTTAGCCGATGCGATACTCTCGAAGCACCATTTCATAACGTTCTCAGACACGAAGGAGATTTACGTTTATGACGATGCTACGGGGGTTTACCATCCCGGAGGAGAGGCCGTTGTCCAGAAGTTGACACAGACGGCGCTTCAAGATCAGTCAAGAAACGCTCACGTCGCGGAGGTCGAAGGGCACATCCGACGAAACCGCTTTTTTAACCGCGATGATTTGAACTCCGATCCCGACTTCATCCCGGTTGCGAACGGCATTATTGACAGACGGCAACGAACGGACGACGGAAAGTATAAACTTATCAGCTATTCGCCAAAATTCCCCTACATTTCAAAAATCGAAACCGCGTATGATCCCAACGCACCGTATGACGAGTGGGTTGAGTATCTCGAATCGACGATTCCCGGTGAAGTTGATCTGTTGCAAGAGTTGTTTGGTGATGCATTATACCGCGATTATCGGCTAAAATACGCGGTTATGCACCACGGAGAGGGAGATAACGGAAAGACCGTTATTTTGGGTGTTCTCGATGGCTTGCTCGGAACTGAAAACGTTTCACATCAGAGTTTAGAAGACATTGAGAAAAACAGATTTGCAAAAGCCAACTTATTCGGAAAATTCGCAAACACTCGCGGTGATATCGGATCTAAGGCGCTCAGAGATACGAGCAATTTTAAGATGCTCACCGGGGAGGACGCTATCGAAGCAGAAAAGAAATTTCGAGATCCCTTCACGTTTTGGAGTTACGCAAAGCAACACTATTCGTGCAACGAACTTCCCCCTACACGCGATGTAAGCCCCGCGTTCTACGGCCGTTGGATTTTGCTTGACTATCCTTATGTGTTCGTTGACGATCCCGAACCCAACACCAACCAACGAAAGAAAATCGGAAAATACAAGAAATATTTCTTATCGCCCGAGAAAAGAAGCGGGATTCTTAATTGGTCACTTGTCGGACTTGAACAAATTCTGAAGAACGAACGGTTTACCGAGACCGACGCGAGTAGGAACGTTAAGGCGCGATGGATCGCAAAAACAAATACGTTAGCGTGGTTCGTTGGCGTTATGGTCAAAGAAGACGTGGGCGCGTACGTCGATAAGGTCGCGTTTTATGACGCATACAGCGAGTTTTGCCGAGACAATGGCGTTGGCGTTCAATTCGATGTGGATCAGGTTACACGGAAACTCCCTACGATAATAACGACCAGCGTATTCAGGCCCGGGAGCGATAAGGACAAGCGTCCGCGCGCTTGGAAGAACATATTAGTCGAGGGCGTTCCCCGGAAAGAACAAGGCACGACCGACACACAATCCAACTTGAAGACGGGAACGGAGGAAGGGACGTCCCGAACGTCCCACAATACTATACATGCTACGCGTGAAGAAAAAGGAGAAGACAGTGAGTTTAGTACAATAATAAATAGTCCCGAAAATGGGACGCCCGGGACATTGGAGTTAGTAAAAGCGCGACTATCTCTTCGCGCCAGCAGTGGTCTCACGTCGCCAAGCTACGACGCTCTTGTTTCTACTGTCTACCGCGATATGCGGATGGACGATCACACAATTACCAATGACGACATAGTCGCTGCTCTAAACGAACTTGTCGATACTAACGCTGGGCGGGAACTGATTACAATTTGTGTAGACACCAAGAACGGATGATAGAAGGTTAAAATCGCAACATACCGCAACGAATCAATATCACAATCATCGTCGCGACGTCGCGACGACAGCAAACAAGGGGGTGACAAATCATAAGCAGATATCTAAGCCGGGAACCACACGCACCGCAGTTAGAAGAGGGCGAAACATACGATGCCCGTATACTCAAGGTCGAGGATGAAGACGGCGTTGATACGCAATGGGGCCCGAAGGATCGATACGTGTTTACCTTCGACGTTGAAGGGCTTGAGATCAAGCAGCGCTACAACAAGAGCATGTTCCCCAAGAGCAACTACGTGAAGCTAATCACGACGCTTGACCCCGACCACTTCGACGGCATCGGATACGACGCTGACGATCTTATCGGCAAACCGTGTCGCGTCTTGATCAAGTACACGACGAACGAAGAGACGGGCGACGTGTGGGAGAACATAGACAGCGTGCTTAAGCCAAAGAAGCAAAGCACGTTTAGAGACGAGGTAGCAGCGTAGAAGGTAGGTAGACTGTAGAACAATAGCGGTGATTAGCAGGGCCCCGTCGTCGGTTGCACGTTGGCGGGGCCACTGTCCACCCGATTAGGAGTGTGGACTAATTGTTGCTAACACTGCTCAAGTAGGTTACGGAACGGTTCTGAAACGATTCAGAAAAACGAAATAAAATTCGCGATAAACGATAATCTTTTGGCATTCGGGCGCTGGGAGGTCGCCTTCCTCCGTTGCTTCAATAAAGAAACGCCATATGGCACTCCCGAGCCCGTATCAAACGATTCAAACAACTAACACAAATGAGGTAGAGTCAAAATGAATGCAAATGCATTGCGAAGCGGTCAGAAGGTCTATAAAAACTTTAAGACCAACGATGTTGAAGACGTGGGTCATAATGCCCTCATCTTCACTGTATCGACTAACGAAATAGATCGTGACGGAGATGTGGTCGACATCCCCGGCATGTCCTTGGATTCGTATAGCAAGAATCCCGTCGTGCTTTACGGACACGATTATTCAAGCCTTCCCGTCGGACGCGCAACGCGACTTCAGAAAGTGCAAGAAGGCGACGTGCAAAAACTGAAGGCGAGGGTCGAGTTCACACCGGACAGCGCATTCGGCCCCGGCTATACCGGGATACGTGGTTCAATGGTTCGACGTATGTATGCGAGTGGATTTTTGAACGCTACATCAATAGGGTTCGCACCTTGGGAGGAGAAGCCCCTTGTCGATAAGCGGGTCAGAAATCCCGGAAAAGTCTACACCAAGAGCGAACTGCTCGACATTTCTTGCGTGAGTGTACCTGCAAACCCGGGCGCCTTGATAGATCGAGCAGCGAACGACCCCGAATATCGTACGATGCTCAAGTCGTGGGCGACTGATGTAGTCAGGAGGTGTGACGGCGGCTTCTGCAGCAAAGACGAAGACGTTTATCAAGTAGATGAAGACGTCTTAAATGAGGAGTTGGCGAGAGCCGTGGCAAGATTCGAGGACGAGGAGACGTTCCTTGTCAACGAGGACGATCTCAACGACATCCTCAACGAAATACGATTGAGGAGGTATTAAGATGGCGACCAATTCTAAGCAGACAACCCCCGAGCGACGCGAATATAAACGAAATTGGATGCGCAACTTCAGGGCACAGAAAAAACAAGCGGGTTTAAATCCCGGTACAGACGACGACGGTTCGGATTATCTGCTCAAGTATCCCGAATCACAACAGGCCTTTATAGAGAGTCGTGTCGAGGTTCTTGAACGCCAACTCTACGACGCAAAACATCCCGACCTGCAATATCAGAACAATATCAGCTACACGCCCGAGGTCATCCCCTTCTCGCCGGAAGTGACCGACGAGTTTAGCGCTAAGATCGACGAACTCGAACAAATGGAAGGCTCGATCGGGCCTCGTCATGCGAGGGTCTGGGAGTTAGAAAAGGAACGGGAGCGCATCGGCAAGCAACTCACCTACGATGATATGCAGACGTTTGGGAAGCGCCTCGTCGCTGTGCGAGACAAGCTGAGGGGACTCGATCAACAAGCGGAATACCTTGAGAAGATGATCATGCAATGGAGTCCCGGCGGCACGCTGCGACGTGACCGGGAAGCCCAGATCGAGGAGGATCGCAGCAGAGGAAAGTCGCAGCGCAACAGCCGTGATCCGTACGAGCAGCGGCAGGGCATCTCATTGCTCAACGCGTGTGATAAGAACGAAGGTGAGATAGAAGTCACGCTCGGCCGCATGAAAGCAGAACTCAAGACGCTGCGAGGGTAGATCGGCCGATCATGTCGATGACGTGCAAGTTCTGTCGCTCGCCACAAAGAGCCACACTTGAGCGTGAAATAGCAAACGGGGCCTCATATAGCGAGATCGCAGCCGCCCTCAACGTGGATGTTGCAAGCGTATCGCGGCATGTTCACAATTGCATCCCGGGGAAAATCGCCAAGGCAGCCGAGAAGATGGACATAAGTGATGGACTCAACGCGATCAACGCACTCGTCGAACAATACGAGATCGTTCAAGCGTGGTTAAAGAAGGCCATCGAGGGCGGCAAGGTCGCTGAAGTCGCCCTTATGTTGAAGGAAGGCCGCAAGCACATCGAACTCAACGCACGACTCACGGGTCAACTCAACGGGCCATCGACTCAGGTCAACGTCATGATGAATCCCGAGTTCGTTTGGCTGCGTGATACGGTCATCAACTCCCTCCCTCCCGAGGAGCACTTGAAACTGACCGCAAAGCTACGAGCAATGAGGGAGTTGGAGCAGTGATCGAAGGACTTGGTGGTCAATCACGCACAGACCTGCTCGACTCGTTTATTTGTGCCTTAGACCCCGTGGAGTTTGCCGCTACCTCCCTTGGGATCACATGCGATCTGTGGCAAGCAAATGCCCTCAGATCCCCTCACCGAAGGATTCAGATAGTCGCAGCAAGACAATCCGGGAAGTCATTTTGCTGTGCGATTTATGCCCTTTGGTTCGCGATCCATCACCCCGACGTCACGGTGCTGATTATCTCCCCGGCATTGCGGCAATCGCAGCTTATGTTCCGTTCTATAATCGATTTCTACACAGAAATGCCGCACAAAATCCCGTCCGACATCGAGACGGCCTTAACGTTACGCATGACCAATCACAGCATGATTGTGGCGCTTCCCGGGGCGTCAGAACGCACGATTCGGGGATATAAGGCCGATTGCATCATTTTCGACGAAAGTGCACTGATTGATGATGACACCTACCGGGCGGTGAGGCCCATGGCTGCGATCAGCGATGCGAAAATATTCGCTATAGGCAGCCCACACGGAAAAAGAGGTTGGTTCTACGAATCTTGGGCGCATAGCGACGAGTATTATAAGATCAAAGTCACCGCGTTTGAATGCCCTCGGCTTGCCTCACGTCCCGAATATCTCGCCCAAGAACGGCGCATTTTAGGCCAATTTTGGTACGAGCAGGAGTTTGAATGCGTTTTCCATCAAGCGGAGGATTCTATTTTTAGATTGGAGCTAATAGAAGCGAGCATTGGCGACTTTCCCGAATTGGATCTCGATTTAGACGGCGACGAGGAAGAGTCAGACAGCGATGTGCCGCTGATCGACAGCAGTCACGAGTTACACCTTGAGCATTTAGACGATCTGCAGGAGTGAGAACAACATGGTATATGATTGGAATACCTACATGCCGGGCGACGGATCTCTGCAACAATGGCTTGATAAATACCAAGGGAAGGAATCCGAATACATCCACTATTTTTGTGGCTGCGACCTTGGGAGAAAAAGGGATCCCAGCACATTGGCGATTATAGAGGTGCAATACACCGGAAGCGGCCGGCTTTACGTCGTTTCTTATCTCAAGCGCTTCACGCTATCGATGTACTACACGGACATAGCGGCAAAGTTGGCTAAAACAGATGAATCTCTGAAGAGGATCGCCGCGAAGAAGGACAAGGAGGCGATAATAACGTATATTCTGGACGCCACGGGCTTGGGCGCCCCGATATGCGAATTAGTCGAAAAAGTTCTTGGCCCAAACGCTGACGTGAAACACGTGTATATCACTGGAGGGATCAACACGACCGAGGCTGATTTTAATGAGTATCATGTCCCTAAAGGGCAGTTGATAAGCGGTCTAATGGCCGCATTTGATTCCAAGAGCATCTATATGACACGACGATCAAAGGAGATCAATCAAATTGTCTCTGAACTTGCCGAATTTCAAATCCACATCACAGAAGCGGGTCGAGATGTCTTCGATGACAGAGGCAAAGGGCATCATTCAGACCTTGTGATCGCGCTTGCATTGGCCGTGTGGGCTGCAGACTTTGACGGGTATACGGGCGGCCCTATAATGTGGTGATTGGATTTTATCGGAATAGTTAAGCCACTGTTCGCCTCTTGCATTAGCATTGGTGGTTTATTATGGCTAAAAATTACTGCCCAAGGTGTGGGGGCGTACTTGGGGAATCCGGCGTATGCCCAGCATGTGGAACGACTAATGAGGCCATCTTATTAGAGGTAAAAGCGTCCGCTCTTAGAGGGGGCGGTCTTATGAGCCGTAATTCTGTTACGGCTACGAATCGATCATTGCGATTCACCGATCCTAAGATGTTTGGCCTAAGATCAGACATCACCGAAATCCCCTACAACAAAATTGACAGCATCAAAAAGAAAGGCGGATTGAGGGGATCTACACTAGTAATGAACTCAGGGACGTTCGGCACGATAGAACTGGGGGGGATTTCAGGTGGAGACGCAGACAAAATTATAGCGATATACAAAAAATATTCAGCTTCGGGAACTGCGACGCCTCAGCCAGTTGCTCAGCCAATTCCTCAACCAGCCCCTAAAGAAGACCCGATGGAGCAGCTTAATAAACTTAAAAAAATGGTCGAAGCAGGACTGATCACAGAAGAAGAATACAACACAAAGAAAGCAGAAATACTAGCGAAAATGTGAAAAAACCTGTTAAACAAGCGTATGCAATTGAAACCAATAACTGCGATAATCGTTCTATTACTTATGGTTGCATCGCTATCTATTGCAGGTTGCACGTCGTCTACAAGTCCGACTGCTACGCCAACGGTCGAAGCGTCCAGAGCGGCTACGGCAACACCTACGGTGACCGCTTCACCCTCAGTAGCGGCTACGGCAACACCTTCCGTGACTGGCTCACCCTCAACATCGTCCCTTAGTGCTAGTGAATTCAA
>CAYHCZ010000046.1:0-12352 GCA_964355295.1 uncultured Methanomicrobia archaeon | reverse complement strand
CGTGCCTCAAGCTCGATCTGCGTCTGTGTGATCCCTTTAGGCAATCTTTAGGCATGCGTGCGTGTCTTTTATTTCGTTACCGCTGTTGGTTTCTTTTGCGTCAATAACGTTGGTTTAAAACGGGGCAGAATACGCTAATACGGTATAAAGCTTACACGATTTCGATGCGTGCGGTCGAATACATCAAGGCCCTCTAAGTTTGCTTACCTCACTTTCTCGATGCTCGTAGAAAGCTTATCTTTGAGCTCATTCCACACATATAGTTATGAGACAAGCGTTTGCCGGCGTGGTGTACGACACGGACGTTGCAATTCTTCTTGCGCGAAACGAACACCAGTTTTGCATTGAAACGCTGAAAACTGGCCTCACGAACGTTGACCTGTACCGTACGCCTGAGGGGCTCTATTTCAAGTACGAAAAAACGGTCCCGTTCTTTAGCGACGACGAAAATTACGATCCGGAATTAACGCCGCTCAGCCTAGAAGAGGCAGTGTTGTTGTACAACCAGCTCACGGACAGGAGACTCGAATTCGAAGACGCCTTTCCGGATATAGATTATACGGATGCGTGAACGGACAGCTGTACTCACTATTTTTAGATAAGTAGACGTTTCAGTTCTGCTTTGAATGAGACTCGAACTTTACTGCGGTCTGTGTCTTCGACAGCACCCAAGAGCGAATCGCCATCGTTGTCCTGGGCACTTTGCGAGCATCGCCCCTCGAAGCTGTTGCGGGTTGTAGAAACGCTCATTTATCTCCTCGACGGTATCGTGTCGGATCCCATAAAGGCGGTCATCGTCACGCAGTTCAAGCCCGTCAAAGCGCTCCTGCAGGTGGGGAATGACAACTTTTTCACGCCATTCGGCAGCAAGTATGTTCCCATTGCCGTTTTCAGCGCGCCACTGATCATATCGCGTTCCGTCAACTTCCCAGCGCGTTGCATCGATGACGCACCTTCGCATAAAGAGTGGAATCTCGTCGTTTTCGATGCGTCTGTTTATGCGCAGAGCCGAGGAGGTACCCGCGTCGAGTGGTTCGCACGTTTGTACGCTCGCTGTAAGTGTCGCCATAACGTTCACCTCTAATCGAGCTATGCACAAAAACGCTATAAGCCCGCGTGAGGCAGGAAATACGTGTAAACGCGTGACAGGTGTTTGTGTCACAACTTGCTGGACGCAGCGTTTGGCGACTACATCTTTAAAAGAGGGGGAATATTCAAAGCGATAAGCCTCAAAAAACGGGTCTGGCACGGTCGAACAGCTGGGCTAGAGTACCGCCTCCATCGACCGGCCGGGACCAAGCACGGCCTCCCGACCTCGTAGCTTGACCTTCACGTCGGCCTCATTACCCGGCCTGTTCGACAGCGTGAGCTGTCCGTCCGCCATGCTGACGTCAAGCCAGCACTCCCCGACGAGCAGCGAGTACCGCACCGTGGTCAGCTGGCGCGGAAGCCGCGGGTCGACTGACACCGACCCCTCACCCGGTTCGACGCCGGCGTACCCACGGCGCACAAGGTCGACCGTGCCGGCCATGACGCCCACGTGCACACCCTCGCGCGTCGTGCCGCCCTGAATATCGTGCAGATCGCTCTCGAGCGCCTCAAGGAACAGCGCCCATGAAGCGCCCGGGTCAGTCCGTGCGAGCAGCCATGCGTGTACCACTCGGCTCAGCGTGGAACCGTGAGAGGTGCGCGCGGCGTAGAAGTCGACGGTGCTCAACAGGGCCGCCTCGTCCACCTCGTACCCGAGCCCCGAGAGCAGCCGCTGGATCTCGTCTACTGGAAATAGGTAGAAGAGCATAAGGGTATCCGCCTGCTTGGACAGCCGGTACCGGTTCGGTGTGTCGTCCTCGGCTTCGAGGATGCGGTCAAGGCGAGCGATATCGCCATATTTGGCCCTGTAGGCACCCCACTCGAACTCCTCTAACCGCTCGTACCCCTCGAACTCACTGATGACGCCGTCGGGGAGGAACGGAACAAAAAGGCGACTGCTGATGTCGCGCCACTGGTCAAGCTCGGTGTCGTCTATGCGAAGTAAGTGGAAAAGCTCGTCGCGCCTGAAGACGGGAAGCCGGTCGAGCGCGTCGAGAGCACGCCGGAGGACCCATGAGGTCATGACGTTCGTGTAGGCATTGTTGTCAATGCCCTGCTCGTCGGACCACGGGTAGGCATCATGATATTCGTCAGGCCCCATGACGCCGCGTATCACGAAACGCCCACGAACCTCGTCGAAGCTCGTCAGGCTCACCAAGAAACGTGCGATCTGCAGCAGCATCTCCGCCCCATATGAGCGCAGGAACGCAGCATCGCCGGTGATCTCATAGTAGCGCCAGATGTTGTAGGCGATGGCTACGTTTACGTGCCGCTGAATGCGGCTGTTGTCCGGCAGCCAACGCCCGGACTTCGGATTGAGGTGCATCACCTGCGTCTCTTCACGGCCGTCGCTGCCGCTTTGCCATGGGAACATGGCCCCGCGGAACCCCTCGGCACGGGCTGCTCGCATAGCCGCCGGCAGCCTCCTGTAGCGATACAGCAGCAGCGCGCGCGTGATCTCGGGGAACACGCTGGTCAGAAACGGAAACACATAGAGCTCGTCCCAGAAGATGTGGCCGCGGTATGCCTCGCCGTGCAGGCCACGTGCGGGCAGACCGGCATCGAGGTCGACGGTGTGCGGTGAGACTGTCTGAAGCACGTGGAACACGTGGAGGTGCAGCAGCTTGCCCACGTGATCATTGTCACCCACGTCGACGGTACAGCGGTGCCAGATCATGTCCCAAGCCCCGACGTGGCTCTTGAGGAGGGTAGCAAAGTTGCCAGCGTTCTCCAGCCGCGCGAGAGCGGCGTACGCAGGTTCGGAGATGCCGCTTTCGCGTGAAGTACAAAAGACGACTGTCTTTTCGACCGTCAGTGGGACGCCGCACTGAGCCGCTGCAGGCAGCACCAGCCCAACGTAGCCGGTCCGCTCGATCAGCTCGGCTGTGACGGGCACGAGGTCGCCGCCGACCTTCAGCCGCGTTCGTGCGGCCTCAGCGATGCGAATGTGCGACTGCGAAGTCTCTGCCACGAAGCAAATCGTGTCGGAGCCCGGTCGCGAGGTGGCGATGGGCTCGAGGTGGTCTGAGGTAAGGTCGAGGTATCGCGGTACGCCGGCGTTAACCACCGACCCGTCAAGGGCCGATACAAAGGTGACGTGACCGGACCAGTTACGCGCGGTGAGCGTCACTTCAAGGGCTGCGATGTTCTTCTCTGCCATACTTACAAAGCGACGCTCGGTCAGCTCGGTCTCGCGGCCCGCATCGTCCCTGAAGACCAAAGAACGCCTCAGAACGCCCTGGCGGAGATCGAGCTCCTGCCGGTACTCAAGTAGATCCGCACCATCGACGTCGAACTTAGGACCATCGTCGATGCGGAACGTGAGAGGAAGCCAGTTGGGCAGGTTGACGAGGTCTTCGTTCTCGATGGCTCGTCCGGCCACATCGCTGACCAAACGATTGAAGCCGCCGGCGAGATATGTCCCTGGGTAGTGCACGCGGTCCGCAGAGCTCTGCGCACAGGCGCCACGAGTCACGAAGTACCCGTTGCCTACGGCACAGAGGGCCTCACGTAAACCCTCGTCCTCTGAACGATACCCCTCGTAGACGAGCGTCCATCGGTCTCCGCTCCACCCAGAGTCAGCCGGACCGATGCCACTCACGACGGCTCCTCCAAGGCGAGGAGCGCGCGCAAGAACTCGAAGACCTCCCCCACATCGACAAGGTTGTAGTCAGCGGCGGTCACCTCGTGCGGGTCGCCGATGCGCACTCCCACACCACGCCCGGCGATCGCCCGGAACGCGTCTTCGTCAGTGTCGTCGTCGCCGATGTAGATCGGCACGTACGCCCTTGCTGCCATCTCCAGCCGCTCCAGCAGCCACAGCAGCGCCTTGCCCTTGTCGTAACAGGCGATGCCCGGCCGCAGCTCGAGAACCATCTTGCCGGTGGACTTCCGCAGTCCGAAGAAGACGGTAGCGATCTCATCGAAAGCGGCCATAACGCGCGGCACCTGGTCGGGTGGCGTCTGGCGGTAGTGCAGCGTCACGGCGAACTTCTTGTGCTCCACCCAGGCTCCGGAGATGTCCTCTACCCTCTTTGTGAGGGCGGCACGCGCCGCTTCCAAGTCGTCGATGGCCGCGAGGCCGTGCTGGACACGCCCCCCCAGCGCCTCGGGGGCGTCGACGTCGCACCCATGCGAGCCTGCGTATACGATGCCGTCGATGTCGACCTTCGTGCGAACATCTGCCAGATCACGACCGCTGATGATGGCCACCGGGAAGTGCGCCGCTAGGCGCTCAAGCGCTGCTTTCATGTCATCGGAGAGAACGGCCAGGTCTGGGTGTGCTACAATTGGAGTCAGCGTGCCGTCGTAGTCGAGGAAGAACGCCGGCGTGGCCTGCCGGAGCCGCCGTTTGATGTCGCTCGCGCAGACCAAAGCAGACGGACTGAAAGGGGGATCCACGGCCACGTCCGACAAGTCAGAGACCACCACATCGGCCCCCGCAGCGAGCAGACCATCGGCATCACCGGTGCGGTCGACCCCGATCACGAGGCCGAAGCCGCCCCGGCGGCCGGCCTCCACACCGGCTCGGGCGTCTTCGACGACGACGGTGCGCTCTATGGTGGCACCGAGCCTGCGCGCGGCCTCTACGAAGACGGCCGGATCGGGCTTGCCGGGCAATCCCATCTCGGCCGCGGTGATGCCGTCTATACACACCGAGAAAAGGTCGCCACAGCCACCGGCGCCGAGCACCAACGTCACGTTCTTGCTGGCCGAGATGATCGCGGTCCCGATGCCAACACCCTGAAGGATACGCACGAGCCTGACTGTGCTTTCGAACACGCCTACACCGTGCCGTTCAAGCTCCTCCAAGAAGCAGCCGTTCTTCCTATTCCCGAGCCCACACACCGTTTCCTCGTCGGCAGCATCATCGGGTGTGCCCTCAGGAAGGATAATGCCACGAGAGGCAAGGAAGCTGCGCACTCCATCGTAGCGCGGTTTGCCGTCGACGTAATGGCGGTAGTCGACCTCCGCATCAAACGGACACCAGTCCTCGCCCGTACTCTGCGAGCATTCTTCCATGTAATCGTCGAAGAGCCGTTTCCATGCGGTGGCATGGACGGCGGCGGTCTTGGTGACGACGCCGTCCATGTCGAACACAACGGCGTCGAACTCCTCTTGTCGTAGGACGACGGTCCGCGCTTCGCTCACTGCTGACCCCCCTTAAAGGGTTCCAATGGTCCAAACCTGTTCGACCAATTCCTTCGATCGCAAATTGATGATGTATTCATCGGTTAAACACAACCTGTTTTTCTGTTACTGTGCTCGTTAACATCTATGCGTTCCTGGCCAGAGAGGAATTTGGTACCCCTTAGATGGAACAAAGGCTCAACATGCTCATTGAGTGCGCCATCCGTTATTGCATCGAAGTCGCCCGATTTAGCTACGACTTCGCCGATAAAGATAGTATGGTCGCCCGTTTCAAGAGTATCAACGATTCGACACTCGAGGTGGGTCGCACACTCAGCAATACGGGGCGGCTTTACTATTTCAGAGGGAATGGGCGTCAAACCGGCGACCTGAAACTTGTTTACGTTCCTACCTGATAGAGTCCCAACGGCCCACACCTGTTCGATCAATTCCTTTGTTGGCAAATTGATCACAAATTCATCGGTCAAACACTCGTAGGTATAGCGTGCTTTAGATACACTCACCGCTATGAGCTCCGGGTCGTGTGAAGTGCTCATTATCCAAGCGAAGGTAGCCACGTTAGGCTGGCTCGCATGATCTATAGTAGTTACCAAGCCAACGAGTTGTGGGGCAAAAACTGCGCTGGCAGCGTTATCAAGCTTGATTTTATCTTTCACGTCAGTGTCCTGTATATATGAATTTCTTTCGTTTAGCTTAGATGGAGTTCGAATTTGCGCAGCAGAGCTTTTCGGCTGACACTTGTGTGTGAACTGTAGACGACGGCGCGGTAGATTATTAGTTATTTTCTAAGAAAAATAAAAAAAGATTGTGGTTTACGTTTTTGCATATCGCGATTATGAGGAATGCATACTTGGGCAAAAAAACGCACACAATCACTCGAATTCAAGTTTGATACCCCCGATTCTAGGGGCCAACCAGTTGTAGAGGAGCGCTGCGATTGCTGTTACAATGTATCCACCTATGAAGCCGCCAATAGTAGCAGCGATGATGATAGTTATCCCTAACGTTGCGCCCGAACCGAGGCTCACTCCTTCCGGCAAGATACTGTTTAGGCTGGCAGCGCCTCCAAGGATAAAAACCGCTGAAAATATCCCATAAATAAACGATATTATAGCGCTAATCACCGCAACGATCAATGCCACAGCCCCGACAGGAACCCTTCTAACTGTTCTCAATTCTGTCATTGTGTCACCTCCTTTTTGTGATTGCTTTAGTTATATACACTATGGAATATATCAATTTAGACTTAATGCATATTTTTTTAAAATCTAAGGATGTTTTCCAACGATCTGAGCGAAATAGACAAGCAAAGACTCTAAAATTTGATCTTTCATAGCAACGGTTTTCCAGCAGGAGATATTCACGCGCTCTCGAGACAATCTTCCAAAATGCTTGCGCCTTCTCCTTGAATCGACTAAAATGCTCTATAACAGACGATAAACAAATATAATCGAAAGACGTTTAAGCAGGTTACATCTGAAAGAAGAAAGAGCGTTAAATCAGATGAATTTCTGCAACTTATAGCCAGCAAAAACTACTTAGGCCCTATACATTCAAAAACGAAGACGGAACACGGGCCCGTTAGCCGTAAGAGAAGACGGTGTTTCGAGAGAGGCCAATTCACGGGCCCGGCTCCCGTTAATCACAACATAATAAAGCTCAACAAGATCGTATTTAACGTTTTCGCTTGTATTTTGCGCTTTTTTTTAAAATCTGGACTCGCAATAAAGGTGTCCGAGCGTGCCAACATTTTTATTTTTTTAAACGAGAGGCAGTACGCGCATATTCACAAAGCGATTATTGGCTCGCTCAAGCTCCATTAGAAGCGATTTTCTTCGCACGCCAGATAGCCGCTTTAAGTAGTTTCGAGCTCCGTTGCGACTGTATTTTCCAAGTGAGATGGGTAAGGATAAGAAAAGAGACCCGCAATGGGCCCCTTAAAAAAATAGTTTACGCCACTCGCTATTAGGCAAAAAAACGCGAAGCCATAATATTTGAATTCGGTATCCGGGCATATAGATACGTTATCCACTTCAGTCATCTGCTACAAAATGCAGAGGAAATAGAGGAGACTATTGAGTGGAAAAACTGGATCAATGTGTGATATGGCTGGGTATGGCCGATTCATACTGTGGTGTGAATTAAGTAGGGGGACATACGTATCGCGTTCTGCGCAACCGTAGCCTAGAAAATTTAGTGGCTATGCTACTGAAAGATTTCAAAAAAGCAGATAAAATGGCTTCTTTTTCTTGAAAACTACGCGGAACGCAACCGCTGATTGGCTGCAAATAGATACACGCTTATCACACAAGCTATCGCTGCGCCCGAAGCTATTGCAGCAGAAACCCCGAAAACCGAGCTCAAAGCACCAATCGGGAATGCACCAAGCGGCCGTATACCCATAATAACGAGGGTGTTTATACTCATCACGAGGCCTATCATATTGCGTGGCGTGTTGAGCTGGATGAGTGTGATTGACACAGCTGACGCAACGGCTTGCGCCGCCCCTACAACGAGCAGCAAACTGAACGAGAGCCAATAAACGTGAAAAAGTGAAAAAACGATCACCGACAGTGACATCGAAATCGACGAGATCATCAAGAGTCGCCCCTTGCGGCGGAAGTCGCCCAACGACGCAACCCCAAGCGAACCGACAATAGTGCCGAACCCGATCGCCGTGTAGAGGATGCCAAGTGCCGCAGGTGTGGTCCGGAGCTCAGTTATAGCGAAGAGCGCAAGTAGAATCGTATATGTTGATCCGAAAAACAGTAAAGACCCGAAGTTTATGAGCAGAGTTGCCAGAAAGCGGTCGTGGAATACGTGGGTTAAACCGCCCCGTATAGTGCGAAACAACGACCCGGACCTCGAACTAATAACGGGGGACAGCTTCATAAGAAGAAGCGCCATGAGAACTGCAGCGTAGCTCAAACCATTAACAAAGAAGACCCCAGCATAGCCGATGACCATAACGAGCGCTCCTCCTAAAGCTGGCCCGGCAATCGCCGCGCCATTAAAAAGGATCGTATTAAGCGATATCGCGTTTGAAAGGTCCTCGCGCGGCACCAATGAGGGGATAAGGGCAAATCGGGTCGGCTGGTCGAAGCTAAGCGTGATCCCGACGAGGACCGACAATGCAACGATATGCCAGAACTGCACGAGACCCGTAACAGTTAGGATTCCCAGGGTTAACGCGTACCCAATTTGCAGGCTTTGCGTAGCCAATAACAACCGTCGCTTGTCCACCCTGTCAGCCATGCCCCCACCGATAAGTGAAAAAACTAAGAACGGCGAGGCCTGGGCCAATGAGATTATCCCAAGAGCAACGCCTGAGTTCTGCGTAAGCTGTAAAACGAGGAGCGACTGCGCAATAATCTGCATCCACGTGCCGGTGTTCGATAAGAGCATACCGCCCCAAAGCAGCGCAAAGTTGCGGTAATGCAGCGCTTTGAACGTCTGAGGTCGAAAAAGGTTCCGCTGCGGAATAACCGTCGCAGCGGACGTAGCCGCTTCAGTTTCGAGTGCTCTTGTGTCATCTGAGTCTTTCAAACCGTGAACTCCTGGCGATCGCGCAATGAATAAAAAGGCAGCGCTCTCTACTTGCGGAAAAACTTAACACGGCAAGCTTCGCAAAGGTCGGCGATCAAGCCCCTGTTTCCAGACGTAACGCTGCGCCATCTTAACGCTTTCTCGCAAAAATCACTTCGCCAATCTGTCTCTTCGCCTCGTCGAGGATATTCTCGATCTGTCGAGTCTTCTCGTCGTCGAGATACGAGTAGTTGGAAAAGACGGTCCGCGCGATTTCTCCGACGCGCCTGCCAACGCCTGGTAGTGAACTCCATCGTGGCTGAGCAACGCGCGTGCTTAATCGCTCAACCGTTTCGCAGTGTTTCTCCAAGAAGAATCGCCCGTCGTCAGTGATGGCGTATATCTTCTTGTGATCCTCCTCATGCATGGTGACGCACCCCTGATCCTCAAGCATCTGGAGCGTCGGATAGATCACTCCTGCGCTCGGGGCGTGGCCACTCACGTCCTCAATCGCCCTTATAATGCCGTACCCGTGGAGCGGTTGTTTCTGGAGCGTCATAAGCACAAAAAACTTGATGTTGCCGCGTTCCATTTTGAGAGGACCGAACTGCGCCATCCCTAGAAACTGGTCGTGCGCCCACTCTTTCCATATTCGTCTCGCCACTGGGATTCCTCGTGTATTACAATATATCTGAAGCTATGCTTTTTGATATATAACCGTTTAGGGGGGCGTAAAACCTCACGTCATGACCTCAGCCGTGGCAAACAATAAAATGCTACATATGGCAAACATGGTAAACCGAAAGATGCATATCCACGCATTCGCCGCGCGAGGGCCAGGGGCGGCCCTTCGTCCGTTTGACTACGAACTTCGAGAGCCAGGGCCATACGAAATTGACATCGAGGTCAGCCATTGCGGGGTCTGCCATAGCGATATACACCTCATCGATAATGACTGGAATATTTCGCATTATCCACTCGTCCCAGGACATGAAATCGTCGGTGCAGTGAAAGCGACTGGCGTTAACGTAAAGCAACTCAGCATTGGTCAACGAGTCGGCGTCGGATGGCAATCAGGAAGCTGCTTGCGCTACGAGTGGTGTCTGAATGGATATGAGAACTTATGCCAAAACAAGGTGCTCACGTGCGTCAAGAGGCACGGCGGATTTGCCGATTTCGTTCGCACCGACAGTCGGTTCGCTTTTACGATTCCAGATTCACTCGATTCGGCAAGTGCAGCGCCGCTTCTGTGCGCAGGTTTGACAGTCTACACCCCAATGAGACGCTTTGACCTGCGTCCCCACCATCGCGTCGGCATAGTAGGCATCGGCGGCCTTGGACACATAGCCCTCCAATTCGCGCACGCCATGGGCTGCGAGGTAACCGCGTTTTCAACTAACCCTGAAAAGGAAGAAGATTCATTTGCTTTTGGCGCGGATCACTTCGTTAATAGCCGAAACGAAAAGCAGATGCAAGAAACGAAGCGAACCTTAGATTTCATACTATCGACAGCCACCGCGCCGCTCATATGGTCCTCCTATATGGAGGCCCTGCGGCCCAACGGTAACTTGACTATCGTTAGTCGACTGAGCTCCCGTGGCGAGGCAGGCAGCGTCGCGGTTCCAGCGCCTGTTCTCGTTGGTTACCAGAAATCGATTAGTGGAAGCTTAACAGGTGGAAGAGACGTGATGAGGGAGATGCTCGCATTCGCCGCAATTCATCACATTATCGCACGATCCGAGGTGTTCCCCCAAACGGATATAAACAGAGCTGTGCACCGAGTCCGCAACAATGAGGCTCGCTATCGAGTCGTGCTCGAAACGTAACTTCTCCAACACCTCGATTGATTGTATACGTGGCCTTGCAGGTATTGAAACCACTCAATGAATTGAACTGTAGGAGATACTACTGAACATGAAATACAATTGGGATGCAGCTGAATATGAAAAACACTCGTCTCCGCAGCAACAGTGGGCCCACGACGTCATTCGAACCCTGAGACTCGCAGGCGATGAGCGAATTCTGGACATCGGCTGCGGCGACGGAAAGGTGACTTCAGCGCTTGCAGCGCTCGTTCCAACGGGCCAGGTGCTCGGGATCGACTCGTCTGAAAGCATGGTTGCATTTGCCCACCAGCGATTTCCACCAATCCATTATCCCAATCTACAGTTTCGTTGGGGCAATGCGACCCACCTTGCCTATCGTTGCGAGTTTGACCTCGTAGTGTCGTTTGCCAGCCTACACTGGGTAAGCGATCATCTTGCTGTGCTCAGCGGAATCAAGCGAAGCCTCACGCCGGGCGGGCGGATGGTCCTTCAGTTCGGTGGGAAGGGCAATGCTGCGATGATTTCCGACGTTGCGAATGAGCTTACAACGAATAGCCGCTGGAAAAGCTATTTTAAAAACTTCACCTATCCTTGGTTCTTCTATAGCGTCGAAGATTACTGCGGGTTCATTGAGCGCACAGGTCTTTCTGCGAAACGCATTGAGTTGGTTCCAAAGGACATGGTGCAGGATGGGAGAAGCGCGCTTACCGGCTGGTTGCGCACGGTCTTCCTTCCATATACAGAACGCCTTCCTGATGCATTGCACGAGGATTTCTTAGGAGAGATCACCAACGCTTACGTGGAACGACAGCCATCTGATAAAAACGGAGGCATCCACATGAAAATGGTCCGGTTAGAAGTAGAAGCAACGATTAATTTGATCAAGCCGGGCGAGAAGGTTGTTAAATAAAGGAACGCTTGATGCACCGCGAACAGCACGCAGGGGAGCTCAAATCACCTGTCGACTTTCTTTAGAACCTCAGCGCGCTCGTGTTTGGAACATCGTGGGCACTTGAGGTACTTCCACCCGCCGTTTTTGCCGAAGCCTTGAGGGCTGACGAAGTTAGTCAACGGCGATATCTCGAATTCCTCCCCACATCGTTTGCACTTATAGGCGTACATTTTGGTGTGCCAACTGACCAAGATCGTAAGCACCACACCGATGAGGGCGAACCAAATGATCGCCCCAATAACGCGGTTAATAGCAAAAAGAAAAATTGCGGAGGTCATGATTAGCAGCATTCCACCGGCAAGGTAAAGCGCGGTTCGCTCCCAATCACGGCGCGTGACTTGTTCATATTGCATTTCTGCTCGCCCCATGCGTTAGTAATGCACATGCTCTGGCACCTTGTTGAACGGAAGCAACGCAGAGCGTACCTCATGTGCGTAGAAGAGCGATATTACGTTTTCCTCGCTGCCTGATTCCACGACCAGATATGTTATTGCGCAGAGCTGGGCGTAATTTTTAGCCCGTCACGTTTGTGCTCATTTCGGTTCGTATAAATAGTCAAACGGCTATTATTTGGCTATGCGGACAAGAACTATCGCCGCCATAATAGCAGTCGTTATTATCCTCATTGCTGCCGCAGGAGCCGCCTTTGTGTTCACCCTCCAAGCCCCTCAGGTCGAAGGTGTTTCTGTACGCTCTATCGACAACGTGTCACGCTCGGGTTTTACAATAACGTTTGTAATCAAGCTGTACAACCCAAACGTCGTTGGAGTCACTGTCAACTCAGTGAACTACAACCTGCTCCTATCAG
>CAYHCZ010000045.1:0-12428 GCA_964355295.1 uncultured Methanomicrobia archaeon | reverse complement strand
CCACCGGCACCAAGCTGTGGAACTACACGGCCGGGGGCATTGTGCGTTCCTCCCCCGCTGTTGCCAACGGCGTCGTCTACATCGGGAGCAATGATAACAACATCTACGCCCTCAATGCCACCACCGGCACCAAGCTGTGGAACTACACGACCGGAAGCTCTTTTTGGTCCTCCCCTGCAGTCGCCAACGGCGTCGTCTATATCGGGAGCAATGATCTCAACGTCTATGCCCTCAACGCCACCACCGGCACCAAGCTGTGGAACTACACGACCGGGTCCTCGGTGCGCTCCTCCCCTGCAGTCGCCAACGGCGTCGTCTATATCGGGAGCAATGATAACAACATCTACGCCCTCAATGCCACCACCGGCACCAAGCTGTGGAACTACACGACCGAGGGCTGGGTATACTCCTCCCCCGCTGTTGCCAACGGCGTCGTCTATATCGGGAGCAATGATACCAACGTCTACGCCCTCAATGCCACCACCGGCGCTAAGATATGGGGGTTCCGGACCTATGGCGCCGTTTTATCCTCCCCCGCTGTTGCCAACGGCGTCGTTTACGTCGGGAGCGATGATACCAACGTCTACGCCATCAACGCTAACAACGGCACAAAGCTGTGGGAGTTCATGACCGGAGACTGGATACAATCCTCCCCTGCAGTCGCCAACGGCGTCGTCTATATCGGGAGCAATGATCTCAACGTCTATGCCCTCAACGCTAACAACGGCACTAAACTGTGGAACTTCATGACCAACGGCGGCGTTTCCTCCTCACCCGCCGTCGCCAACGGCGTCGTTTACGTCGGAAGCAACTATATAGCTATTTATGCCGTTAGTAGTCCAACGAGTGTTCAAAGCCCCATACCCGGCTTCGAGGTCGCATTCGCCGTCATCGGGTTGGCAATCGTAGCTTATGGTGTAAGCAGAAAACGTTGACTATCCCCACAAAATGTGATAAATCTAATCGGAATGGTAAAGCCCATATTCATCTCGCAAGGCACTTTCCATGCTCACTCAATGCTGCTTCTGGCGACCTTTGAACGAAACCCGCCATCGGCTCGAGCCATCAGCCAGATTTATACTGCGCCGCGATTTACAGGAATTTTGGAGGCCAGCTAGGACATAAACCACGGTGAAGACACGTATTCGTGAACGATGGATGAGGCCGTAGGTGATCAATCGTGCGTTACTTGGTATATTTCGAGGTTCCTACTGAAGTCGGCAATCGCATAGATTACGAAGAAGGAGGTCCCGGGAAAATCATGGATTATATGGTGAATCGGTTCGCGCCAGAGGCGGCGTACACACAGGCCGGCTTGCGAGCGGTCTTTGTTGTGGCCGATCTGGACGAGGCACAAATGACGGAGATCATGCTCGTTGTATCGAAGCGACTCGGCACGTATCCGGAGTTCACGCCCGTCATTCCCGCAGCGGCAACGCCCGGCATTGCTGCGAAGGCAATAGAAGAGGCAAAAAAAGTAACGTAAGTGAGAGGCCTACAGTCGGGGCTGCTTGTGTTATCTAGTCGTGTTAGTTCTAGAGGAGGTGACGCCAAATGAAGGTTCCAATGACTCCCGACAACAAGAAGAAGTGCCTTTGTACGACTTGTTTCACTTATTCGCAGAACGGCCTGAGGGGACGTGTGTTTTTGCGCTGTGGGCAAGAGTGAAAAGACATCTCTAATGACGGGATGCGTGTGCATGAGCTGTCCTGTGTCTATCGAACACAAACTTCGCGGCTACTACTTCTGTATAAAAGGCGCTGAATAATAATCCAGCGTCTTATGATCCTCTTTTTTTTCAGGCGGAACATCTAATCAAAGCGTGGTTAGAAAAATGGCAAGTCATATAAACACGTCAGCACAACTCATTCGCACAACTCGTAACAGGAGGTGATTCATTGCTCTTTATGGTAGTTGCCAAACACACGGCCGAAGACTGTCCGGGAGGACTTGTACGACCCGACAAGGATTTTCTTGCGAAAGTCGTCGAAAACGTCGAGCGCTCCGGCGTAACCCTCACCGAGATTTACCTCGATGCACCGGGACATGCCTATTTTTTGATCGTGGACGCCACTGATAACGAAGCCCTAAACATTGCCTTAGAGCAATTCCGACTCGTCGGAAAAGTCAAAACGCACCCTGTGCTGAAGCTCTCAGACGCCACCGCGTGGGCGAAGAAGACAGGCATTCAGCGTTAAGCGCTTGCAGAGAAGCCTTGCTGCGCAAACCCCGAGCTTTGCTTGAGTTTGTTGCAGCATTTTTTATATTCGTTTTCAAGCGTAGCTCGTTATGAACGATACGTGTCGGAGTGCAGATAAAGCCAGTAACCTGAACACGCCTCCATAAACGGTGATGTCCATGTCAATAGAAGAGAGCAAAGCCCTTGTCAATCAATATGCAGAAGCGTTCAACACCGCTAACCTCACGATTTTCGAGGAAGTATTCGATCCTGAAGTCACAGACCACAACCCACTCAGCAATAAACGCACACTGCTAGAAGTGCATCGCAGCACAATTTCGCTTTATCGCGCAACTTCGAGTTACGACTACCCGACAATACGAGTACTCGACACGTTCTCAAAACTTGCAGAGTCGCCAACGCGCATCGCCAGACCGTTCATGATGGAGCGCGCAAGCTTCTACGATCCGACACAAACTGGAGCGGCAGAGGTTCGGTCATTTTTTACGCCTCCGAGGAGCCTTTTCAGTGACCCGCCCCGCTAATAGCTCCCGGATTACATCGTCGATCGTGACGTAAGTCAGGTCGGGGTGAATTTCCATGCCTTCGTACTCTTTTCTCAGTGGGAGCGTCATGTGCTGTCGGATCTTCTCAAGTCGTTTAAAGACCTCCTCCGTGATCTCGACTGTTACCATCGGGGGTGGGTTTATAATCGAATCGAATCGTTCGGTCAATTTTGTCATTTTATACCCTCCAACTTCTCAAAACCCCCTTACTTCCACTAAATTAGTAGGCGCATTTTTATAGATACTAATTAGTAAGAAACGCGCTTTACGTGCTTTAATATTTTCTTCGCGTACTACGTTTTTGAAAAGACACCCTCTTCTACCATTTTTGCCCGTGCAGCCATCGCATCGTCCGCACCAGTGCTTTCTATCCTGTCGCTGCGCTAAATGCACTACCGCTTCGTCAAATTCATTGTCGAAATCCGTAAAAATCTTTTTGCGTCGCTTGCGAATCGCATCACCTCAACTATTTTTTCGTTGTCGAAAATCGTTTAGCGGTTCCCATCATTGAGGCGACGTGGTCCATCATTCGGCGCCCCCTCTTTAAGCACATCAAGATGAGTTTGCCGATATTTTCCAACTTTGTCTGTGCGTCCCCAAAATCATTTCAAATTTCTCGTTGTCGTGCTATCGTGGTAATCGGGCTTCACGGGGCTTCTTTCTAACAGTGAGTTAAGAGTAGGAGTCTCGCCGGTTCGAATACGGAAGATCCCATCGTTCTTTTGCGAATTAGCCGCGCTGAAGGCGTCTGATGGGGATCCCTCGACTACGAGGGCATGCCGCTCCCTTTGCACGTGGCAGCAACTATAAGCACCGGCGAGTCCATGTATATATATAGTGAAGAAAAATAAGGCGACGCTAGCATATCTCGAGAAGTTGGTTGGTCAACAGGGGCTTGAAATGATCAAGCGACTTTCAGAAAACGAGTTGACGGACCTACAGATAGCACAAGAAACTGATTGTAACTTAAACATTGTGAGGCAGACGCTATCCACGTTGTACGAGCATCGTCTCGCTTTCTATAAGCTTGAGCGCGACAAAGAAACCGGATGGATGCTGTATCGATGGCACGTGGACTTTGCTGATATTGATCGTCGCCTCGCTGATGACGCTCATAAGCTCATCTCTACGCTTGAGAAATGGCTAGATGGAGAGCTGAACACCGTCTATTACACATGTGACAACCACTGCAGCCGCTACACGTTTGACGTGGCGAGCAGCCACGTGTGTGGATACAAATTTGTGTGTCCCGTCTGCAAGCAAAGCCTCCATCACGACGATACGTCTGAGCTCACCGATACCATACAAGAGAAGATTAACGAATTGAAGACTGAAGTTCAGGCCATCTTTTATCCAGAGAACGTGTCGATTTTTGAACTTGCCCAAGTAGAACAAGAATAAAAGCCTCGTCGCGCGTGAAGGCAGCTTCGTTCCTTTTTTCGCGGTCCGCCCGTTGAAGTCCACACATCCTTGAAGTAGGGTCTGGTCCTAAGCCTGCTAAAAGTCTGAGTTATGGCAACGTTCAGAAGAGGGCTGCAAGAGGGGCGACTGCCAGCGAAACGTTGTGAGTCTTAACTTTGCCAACGTACCGCATTTTTCATCATCCCATTTTTCACCGCAATCTGCACGCTTATTACAAATGAGCGTGCCCTGCCGAGAATCGCAGAGACTTCCAGCTCGTAGTTCGCTCGAACAGCTACCTTGAGCAATGCGTGGCAAAACTTTTGCACTAGCACATCTCTCAAGAGTAATCGCTTCAAGATTGGCGAAACCGCAGCAGTTACACCGGCTTCGTCAACATCACGTGTAAACAGTCGCGCGACCCCTTGGCTCCCGAATTCACACATTTTGTGCCAGACTTGTTCCCAAAATCGCGTTTAAGATACAGCATAAGAAGGCTTTCTTAATTTGTCGTTTTGTTGTCTTCTTAGCACATTGCCCGAACTATTCAGAAAGGCTCCACTATCTGCATAGAGTTATAAATCGCTCAAAAATCAGCTGTTAATGAAAAACTGATGGAAAAACAACATCCCCGTCAAATAATAGGTCCGAAACCCTCGAACAACAATGCGGTCGATCCATCCTTAAGAAAAAACTCGATTAGACAAGCGAGGTTATTCGACTGTCCCTAAGGTTGTGACCTCATCGGGAACTACAACTACCTCGGCGACCGCACAATTGCGCTTTATTTCTTTGATTTCAATCTTAACTGAATCGTTGATCTTTGTGTTTGGAACAAAAACCACAAGCCCGCTTATGCGTGCAATGCCGTCTCCTTGTCTAGCAGTATCTTCAATTTTTACGTCGTATTTTTCACCAATGTTCACTGGAGCGTCATTAGACGATCCGCTGCCGTAACTTTTAAAACTACTGCCAAAACTACTCGTATTCGATCTGTACACGTTTCACCTCCTTTTCTTGCTGTACTATCATATGTTTTGATAACATATAGTCTTATGCTGCTTTTTTTTGATTCTTGCCCGTTGCGAAAGGCCAGTAGATTAAGATTAAGTGCCACGCTCTGACCTCAACTAGCGTTGCGCACAAATCCATTCGATCCGTCCGCTTCGCCCATAATCAAAGACGCAGGCTAATTTCCAGCAGCAGCGGCTCGAACCACACATACAGCCTCACAAGCTGACAGTGCGGTGTAGAACAAGAAAAAGCGGGAGCGATTATTATTGCTTGACGTAAAATTGCATCAAACCCTGTGGGGCATTAATCCCCTTACTCACCAAACCTACGAAAAAGCGCGCGATGAAGCTTGGTATCACAAGTTTGTATAACAGCCGGGCCCTAGAGAACGCTTTTATCGTGCCTGATACATTGGTTGATGTACGTTTCTAGCAAGGTGATTGCGATATCGAACGGTAACGGTGCGATCAAACCCTTTGAACGCTGTCCCGCTTTGGATGGCTACCATTGCCAAACAAACTCGCTAGCAAAGATCTTCCACTACCACGGCCATCCTCTCTCAGAGGACATGCTCTTAGGCCTTGGCGCGGGCATGGGGTTCATCTATTGGCGGATGCAGATCAAAGGAGAGAAAGCCGTTTTCATTGGGGGAAGGGGGAACAACAAGGACTTCTTCTCCGACGTTGGACGACGAGCAGGCGTTCCCATCCACGTGGTCACCACTGCGAGCGCAAAAAAGGCAGAGCGCCGTCTTTTAGAGCGTCTCGCGCAAAAAGAACCCGTGATGCTCTTCGGAGACATGGGTCTTCTCCCATGGTTTGAGTTACCTACCGAGTACCATTTCGGAGGGCACACATTCACCGCGTGCGGCTTTGACGGCACCCACACGGTCCTAGCATCCGACATGGAGCAGACCACAACCGGCCTGAAGAAAGGATTTTACTACCCGATCTCACTTGAGCGCCTACGCGCAGCGAGGGGGTCGCCCTACAAACCATTTCCGCCGAAAAATGCCTCTCTCGAGTATGACTTTGCGCAGTTCCGCCCCCCACGCGCCGAAGACGTGTGGTCAGCAATTAATCAGGCGATCGAGGCGCAAATACGCCCCCCTATCAAGAACTTGGGCGTTAAGGGCATTCGCCATGCGGCCAAAGAGCTCCCGAAATGGCCTGCCCTGTTCAACGACAGGGAGCTCCGGATGAACCTCTTCAGCCTGTATGTCTTCATTGAAATTGGCGGCACAGGTGGGGGGTGTTTTCGCTATATGTACGCGCGCTTCCTCAACGAAGCGGCAGCTTTAACAGGAAGCAGAGAGCTCGCAGAAATCGCACCGCTGCTGAACGAATCGGGCACGCTGTTTTCAGACGTGGGCCGGCTGTTTATCGACGCTGAAACGGCGACGGACATCGACGAGAAGCTGCGCTTCGCCAGCGAAAGACTCGCAGCTATCGCCGATAAAGAGCTGGAAGCCTTCAAACGTCTCGCTGAGACTATTTCTTCGTCGTGACGCGGCCAACACAACTATGGCACCTCCAAGAAGCCCCCCCTTTCGCCATCCGCTGCCGGAACACGTGTATGACGTGTATGTACGATATTGGGGGGATACGCGGTTCGCAATACCTTAAGCCGCAGGTAGACGTTATTCAGTCTTTATGCATCGAAATCTTGGCGTAGGCAGCAAAGGAACTGCGATCGGCCCATAGGGCGTCGCAAGATATTACTACGAGAGTGGTAACTTCCTTTCTGGAGGACGTACATGAGAAAGCTCAATGAGAAGGATCTGGCGATCTTAAGGAAGCTTGCCCCGGAGGCGAGTATACCCACCCATTACCGCTCCATCCTGCCACCGGTCTCCATGCATTTTGCAGCCGACGATGAGGATTTACAGGACCGGCTCAAGAGGCTCTCAACAGAGGACCTCAAGTATCTGGCCGACCGCATCCTGGACGGCTCTGAGTGCTTGCTGTGCATCTCCCCAGAGGCTGCCGGGATGTTTCTAGACCTGCTGGAGGAGAGAGTACCCGGCAATACTGCGAAGAGCATAAGAGAGCAGTACAATTCGTCTACAGGATATGATATCTGAAGGATCTCTTTTCCCGGAAATCCTCTGCGGCTTCAATGCTAGCCTGGAAAGCAACTACTTATCGGGAAGACGTTCTACTTATATAGACGCCTAATCACATACGGCGTTTCTGGCGTAGAATGGCGGTTTTACAAGCATTCGCTGCCTGAGCACGTGTATGCTGTCTAAATAATATATTGGGCGGATACGCTTTATTGATATGCCACACATCGCTATTATATCATCAAGTGTAAGAACTGAAAGAAACAGCCATAGGGTTGCTTTGTATTTCAAAAACTATTTGGAAACAAACGACCTTGCAACGGTTGAGATTCAGGATCTGGATAAATACCATTTCCCATTGTTTGACGAACGGTTACAGTTTCAAAAAAATCCGTCAGCAGAAACGCTTGATATTGCCGCGAAGATAAAATCTGCTGATGGTATTTTGGTTGTTACGCTGAATACAATGGAGGGTATCCGGCAAGTTTAAAAAACGTTATTGATTTGTTGTATAATGAATGGCATCGCAAACCTGTTGCTATTTCTACAGTGACAAGCGGCGCATTTGGTGCGTCACAGGTTCTCATTTCACTGCAGTTTATCTTGTGGGAAATGCGGGCATGGACGGTACCCGCCTTGTTCCAGGTTCCCAACATTCAGGATGCCTATGATGAATCAGGCAACGCTACCGATAAAGCCTCATCCGACAGAAGGGCGGCAATTTTTATCAATGAACTATTATGGTGCATTGAAGCGAAAAAAAGAATGGCAGATTAACTTCAAATTTAAATTCAATTATGGCTAAGACAATTCTTCACAAAGCTGATACACGAGGCGATGCAAACCACGGCTGGCTTCACAGTAGGCACACATTTAGTTTTGCCAACTATTACAATCCCGAACGAATGCATTTTGGTGAGCTGGCTTATTCAAAACAGTACTTTAATACTCCGCTACACTATAACTAGGACTTACTCAACAAGAGGCGGAATAATGACAGAAGACGATAAGAACGAAACCATAAAGTGCACTATCTCGTGCCCTGAGTGCGGTGCTGAGATGGTCTGCACGCACGAAGACCCAAAACACGAAGAGAAGCACAGGTGTGAAAAAGGCCACGAGTGGACCTGAAGAAAGCTGTACTGGAAGGGTAGACCTTCCTTTCTTCTTTTTTTTTCGCGAACAAGCTTTGATTGGGTCATAGTTCTATTGAGGCTCCGACTGAGCGTGTTTAGGTTTAGTATTACCTTTCTACGCTACCTTGAAAAATGAACGGACTATCTTAGTGCAAAAATGACTAACTACTAACTACCAGCTATCGCATATCCGCCCTCGAATCCAAAATCGTAGACTAAATCACTTTTTCACAAATTAGCAAGCGAATCAGAAGCCTTTATAGAAAATCAAAGGCCGAGGGCGAGATTCGAACCCGCGTCGTGGCCTCCAAAGGTCCAAATCGATTAATATAGAAAGATTGGGCTTACCGTCTCAAACAACTATCTGCCGTGAAGATTTCGCTAAGAACGATGAGTGCGAAAACGTTAAGCGCGTTAGGTCGCTCGTTTTTCGTATGAAGTACAAAAACGTCGCTGGTGTACTGCTGTTCATCGCAGGTATCGTTGCGATCATGGGGATAATTACCCTGAAGCAACGTATCCTGGCTATAGCACCGCAAAGAATGATATAAGCGATTTGGGCGCCACAAGACCACCTAACAGCGTAATTGAACAGCCCGCTGCCACTATCTTTGCCGCGACGCTCGTAGTAGCAGGCTTACTTTTAATCGGTGGTGCCTTTTACACTTTTCGCGCTTTTGGACAGACCAGGTCATCTGGACTTCTTGCAGTTTTTCTGGGGCTCTTTGGCGTCGGTGCGATAGGGTCAGCCATTTTTTAACAGGAGCAACGATGCGAGCCTTGTTGCCCATACACTGTTCGCGCTACTCACCTTCTTGGTTGGGGCGGTCGCCGCTATTGTGGCCTATTTCGTGGAGCGTTCACCATTTCGCTACAGTTCAGTAGTACTAGGTGTCGTTGCGTTAGCAGGTCTCGCGCTTGTCATCATCTACGGGGACGCTACTCCCGTCTTTTCGGTTATTGGCAACGGAGGCACGGAACGATGGATCGTTTATCCATCTGTACTGTGGGCCGTAGGTTTTGGCGGCTACTTGATGGGAGCGCCTGCTAGCTAAATGAGCTATAAGGGCGCTGCTAGAACAATTACCTTAGGAGCACATCGTTACAACGAAGTTAGGTCGTTGCAGACGCGGAGGTAATATTAAGTGCTGTTTCAAATACGAGCTGAGGGTTGCCCAGACTGTTAGATAAGGTCAACTTATTATTGCTGATTGCATGCGAAGTTACGTTCTGGAGAAATAGTTGGTAGTTGGCTTCTTGCGTCATTACCCCATCTGGATCTGCGCAGAACATAAGTGTCGATCTAACTGGCCCGATTTTGAGCTCTGAGTTATTAAGCTGGTAACTTCCACCGTAGTTGTTGCACCCGGAAGAGCCAGTAATATCCCCGTTGTCAAACGTGGCAGTGATTGTTGTGTTGGGCAGCGTGTTATTCATGCCTGTTTCGGTCGCTATCGATGTGAGTTTCCATGAAGTCCCTTCGAGCTGTAAGGCAGGCGATGTCATTGAAGTTGTCGTTGCGTTTGGCGAAGGCGTCACGGTGCTCGTGCATCCAGCAGCAGCTACTGTGGAAAGTAACGATATGCTCATCAAAAAAACAAGTACGCTTTTTTTCATAAAATCCGGTTCACCTCGGCAGGAGATAGAATTGGTTTAGACACGTATGACATTACGTAGTGTCTCACTTCATTCTTCTATCGGGTATAGAGAGGTAAATATAAACGCTTTGTTTCTGATAATTCTGATTTATCTGAAAAATATAAATAGACAGAAGACCATGTTTGATATGACTATGCAAAACCAAGCCTCGTATTGTGTGTCTGATAGTGCCGGCAAGAACAACTGCAAGGTTGAAGCGGTGGTGAGCGTTGATGAGCGCGGACAGATGGTCCTCCCAAAGGAGCTCCGCGACCGAGCACAGATACGTGCAGGCGACAAACTGGCGGTCGTGGGGTGTGAACGGGACGGCGCGCTTTGTTGCATCTCCCTCATCAAGGTCGAGGAGCTTTCTGCAACCGTTAAGGGCGTATTGAGTCCTATTTTTAAGGATATACTCTAGGAAAGGAGTGAAGTGTTATGGAAGAGGAGAAAATAAAGGGCGCCGTCAGAGACGCCTATGCAAAGGTGGCAAAGGACGAACCCCGCAGTTTCGCCGTGAATCGGTGCTGCGGTGGGAGCAGCATTTTTGTGCGTGACATCAGCCTTGCAGTGGGTTATAAAAAAGAAGAGCTAGACGCAGTGCCGGAAGGGGCGAATCTTGGCCTCGGCTGCGGCAATCCCACTGCACTGGCCTCGCTGAAAAAAGGTGAAACGGTGCTTGACCTTGGGGCAGGAGCAGGTTTTGATTGTTTTCTCGCTGCTAATAACGTTGGCGTTGATGGAATGGTAATCGGCGTTGACATGACCCCGGAAATGGTCGATAAGGCCCGGTCTAATGCGCGTCAGGGTGGCTACAAAAACGTCGATTTTAGGCTCGGAGAGCTGGAGCACCTGCCTGTTGCAGACCACTCAGTTGATGTCCTTATCTCCAACTGCGTAATCAATCTTACACCGGACAAAGCTGCGGTCTTTAACGAAGCGTTCCGTGTGCTAAAACCCGGGGGGCGATTTGCTGTTTCTGATATTGTTTTACTAAAGGCGCTTCCTGACGCTGTGAAACAGTCAGTTGCCGCATTTGTTGGCTGTCTTTCTGGGGCGATTATGAAAGCTGCCTACTTGGAAACTATCCGCACTGCCGGGTTTAAGGACGTGCGGGTCGTTGATGAGGCTGCGTTTTCACTTGACTGCATGGCGAACGATCCGACCGCACAAACGATCGGGAGCAGTCTCAGCCTAACCCCTGAAGAGTTGAATGACGTTTCCGACGCTATAAGCAGCATAAAAGTTGTAGGGGAAAAGCCGTAAAGAAGCCTAGTCGTGCTGAACTCAATAAATTTGTTATAAACGTTCAAATAGCTTTCAGTTATCCTATATTTTGCCTCGGTCTACAATTGCTAAGGCTATATACCCACCCCGGTTCAAAAAGGTTCGATGCTTGGGCCAAAATAGCGATAAGTAGTCAGCTCGATGATCGCTAAGCGCCGACGGCTTTAAACTTTTAATGCTTGTGGCGTGCGGTGCGACGCGAGGCCCACCGATTAGGACAGAAATACAAGCCAAGCCGCTGCCGTTTTTACATAGAGAACAAAGCGTTTAGCTGAAAGGATGCTGTCAATACGCCTCTCGCTGAAATCCAACTTTGAAAGATACATTGATGCCATTCTAGTGACGGTTATTTCGCGAAAAGACGAGAACGAAAGTTGCGAGAGGCTCGGGGTTCGCGCATCAAAAGATCTAGTTACGTATCAAGGTAGCGCAAATATTCTCCATATTTCCATTCAAGTTGTTTGAGTTTTATCTTGTTTATTATGTTAAGTGGAAAAATGAACCGTAACCACCCTTCTATCCAACTGACCAAAAAAAAGGCTGGCTCACTTGATTCTTTCAGTTTTAATCGGCCAACAAGAAGAAGGGCCCTCGCTTTTTTATTGCAGAAACGCGTCAATATTTCCGCAATAGCAGAGACATTGTCAAACTCTCCCTTCAGGCTTGCTCGCTCTGCTAGCGCGATAAGAAAGTTAGCTAACCACGCATTAAGTCTATTCTTGATTTGAATCCTGGTATCCAATGAGAGAGACTCATCTGACATCATTCTATTAATGATAAGTCTGAACCCAGGCACATATAGTCTATAATCAGACGAAAGGGCATAGAAAGATTGTGCGTGCAGCATGTTAATTGCACTTGGTTCATTTGAGATAATAACTGGATGATGCGCTGCAACGCGGAACTCATAGTCTATGTCTGCTGGTCCACCCACGTCAATGTCTAATAAGCCAACGCAATCCACAATCCTTGATCTGAAAACAATCGAATTCCACAATAATTGATGATCCACTATGTCTAGTAGACCATCAGGAGGAGAAAAATATCCAAAGCGACCACCGTTTTTCGAAATACCGATGATCTTGTCATCTTCAACTTGGATGGTCAACCCTGCATAAAACATGACATCAGGATTAGAGCTG
>CAYHCZ010000044.1:0-12643 GCA_964355295.1 uncultured Methanomicrobia archaeon | reverse complement strand
TGGTCTTTCAGAAGCCCAACCCGTTTCCAAAGTCTGTCTTCGATAACGTCGCTTACGGCCCAAGGGTGCATGGGGTTCGAAGAAAGCAGAATCTGAACGAAGTTGTGGAACGAAGTCTAAAAGCAGCCGCCCTCTGGGAAGAAGTTAAGGATAGATTGAACGAATCCGCGCTGAGGCTTTCCGGCGGTCAGCAGCAGCGGCTCTGTATCGCAAGGCTCCTCGCCGTCGAACCTGAGGTCCTCCTCATGGATGAACCTGCGTCAGCGCTTGACCCGATTGCGACGTCGAAGATCGAAGATCTGATATACGAGCTTAAAAAGGACTATACGATCATCATCGTCACTCACAACATGCAGCAAGCTGCGCGTGTAGCATCAAGTACTGCATTTTTCTACTTAGGTGAGCTCGTAGAATACGCGCCAACAATAGACTTATTTGAACGGCCACGCGAAAAGAGAACAGAGGACTACGTTACCGGAAAGTTTGGATAAGAAGGAAGATATGGCTAGGACTCGTTATGTTAGAAAGCTGAAAGAGTTGCGGCAAAACGTCATAGATATGGGTGCCATTACGCTGCAAAATGTGAACGATGTGCTTGATGCGCTCGATACGAGTGATGCTGCACTTGCTGAGCGTGTAATAGCAAACGACGATGAGATAGACAATTTCGACAGGAAGATTGAGGCACAGTGCATGTCCCTTCTAGCTCTCGAACAACCTATGGCTAAAGACCTACGAATTATTGCCACTTCGTTAAAGATGATCACTGATTTGGAGCGCATCGGCGATTTCGTCGTCGACATAGCCGAAGAGGTCGTCACTATGGCTAAACCCATACGCATACCCGTTTCCGCAACAAAATTCAACGAGCTCGTCTCTGAAGTCAAGTCGATGGTTGCTGATAGCATCGAAACGTACGCGGAAGGCAACGTTCAAAAGGCACGCATATTTGAGGGACGTGACGACAGAATTGATTTTTTGTACAAACACATCGTTGAAAACATGGTTAACGCGCTCGCTCAAGGCCAATGCTCAACGGAGACCGTTGCTGACGTGGCCAGCCTTCTATTTATCATTCGATATCTTGAGCGCATCGCAGATCACGCAGTAAACATCGGCAATCGCGTCTGTTACATGGAAGAAGGCGACCGGCGCTACTTGAAATAGAAATTTCTGCCGTAGCGTTACCTCAAGGCGTTGTTTGGTCATGGGTGCGATTATACCACTCTCGCGCCACCTCGTTGGTTCTCACCCCGGCGTACAGGACATTTTTTCAAAAAAATACGCCCGGTTGGAGTTTGATGGTTGTGCTTCTCTTTGCATCGACGCGAAGCGTACGAAATCGTCACTTTAGAAGGGGCAAGATCCATGCTAAGCTGGCGACAACGCAATATGTTAAGGGTTCTAGTTAGTGAAAAAGGAATATATTCGCACAAAGGAGGTATCACATGGGTTTTTTATCGACCACAATAAGAGTTCCGTTAGACGTTCCGCTAAAGATGCGAACTGAATACGTGAAAAATTTGTTTAATATCACCAGGGGGAGCGGCCGTCTGATGTTATTTGCCGGAGATCAGAAGATAGAACACTTAAATGATGATTTCTATGGGGCTGGAATCTCGCCTGAGGACAACGATCCTGAACACCTATTTCGCATCGCGAGCAGCGCTGAAATCGGGTGTTTTGCGACCCAACTGGGCTTGCTTGCTCGCTACGGTGAGGATTATCCGCACGTTAACTACCTCGTCAAACTTAATTCCAAGACGAATGTTATAAAGACGGAACAGGCAGAGCCTTTGAGTGGCGCGTTTTATTCATTGGCCCAAGTCGATGAGTTTCGGCAGCATTCGTCCTTAAGCATTCCTGCCGTCGGATATACGATTTACGCGGGAAGTGAACACGAAGCGCAGATGTTGCGAGAGGCGGCCCAGGTTATCTACGGGGCCCACAAACGTGGGATGATCGTGGTTGTTTGGATCTATCCCCGTGGCGCGGCCGTAAAAGATGAGCACGACCCACATCTCATTGCCGGAGCAGCTGGATTGGGCTGCACCCTCGGCGCTGATTTTGTGAAAGTAAACTATCCAAAGAAAGACGGCGTTGATTCCAAAGAGGCCCTCAAGGAGGCCGTACAGGCCGCGGGAAGGTGTAAAGTACTGTGCGCCGGGGGCTCAAGCGTTGACGTGAAGCTCTTTCTCGAGCGTCTTTGGGAGCAGATATTCGTAAGCGGCGCCGGCGGCAATGCGACAGGTAGGAACATCCACCAGAAGCGGCTTAAAGAAGCCATTCAAATGTGCAATGCAATCTCAGCCATCGTCGTAAACGGGGCAGGCGCAGAAGAAGCACTGGACATCTATACGGGAAGAAAAGAGTTTAAAGTGAAAGACTATACCATGCCGTGAATCGATGTTGCGTCTTGGATGACGCCGCATGCGTTATCTTTCCACGAATAGAGGGGAGCCATGATATACACGATCACGCTGAATCCTGCGCTTGACCGTATCCTCACTGTTGAGTCTATTGAGTATCATAACCCTAATCGGGTGGACGGCGATGAGCGATATGCAGGCGGCAAAGGCATCGACGTTTCCAAAGCGCTCACCCGGCTTGGCGTGGACAATAAAGCAATAGGCTTTTCTGGTGGGTTCACTGGGCAGGAGCTCGAAGGATCCCTTTTCAATCTCGGAGTAAACTGCGAGTTTGTCAGAATCTCTGCCGAAACCCGCACCAACGTGTATATTCACGAGAAAGCACGAAACCGGCAGATCTCGTTCAACCTGCGCGGGCCTTTGATCCAGTCCTTCGAGCTTATGGGATTGATCGACGTCATCAAAGGTTTCAAGGATGCTAATTACATTATCCTCAGCGGCAGTATCCCCCCTGGGGTCAATCCGATCATTTATGAAAAAATCGTAGAGATCGCAAAGGCCAAAGGGGCGAAGGTCGTTCTCGATTCTGACGATGAGCCTTTCAAGGCAGGTTTGAGGGCGAAACCCCATATTATCAAGCCGAATGTTCGCGAGCTTGAACGACTGATGGCTAGGCAGCTCAAAGACATCGGTGCGGTCGTCGACGCCGCCGTGGAGGTGCACGAACGAGGCATCGATGTTGTCCTCGTTTCAATGGGCGCGAAAGGTGTGCTGCTCGTGACCAAAGATGAACGCTGGATCGCGCACCCCCCCCGAGTAACCGTCGTGAACACCATAGGCGCCGGGGATTCAGCCGTTGCCGGGTTTGTTCACGGCTTGGTCTTGGGTGAGAGCTGCAAGGAGGCGGTAAAGCGGGCTGCCGCGACTGGAACAGCGGCAACGCTCATCAATGACGTTTCAATAACCCAAGAAAGCGTAGACGCGATTCTTGTGCAAGTGAAGGTCCGCCGGGCCACATAGAGGGTGTGCACCCCGCCACTATCGCTTTCGATAGACGTTGATCTCATTTCGGAAATGTGCCGCCATCTTGTGAGGTGATTGCGCGAAAATTATGTCCCTTGAAATGGCGATAATGCCCAGACGCCCGTCAGAGTTTGTCCCGGACGTAACTGCAGTCTGGAGGTCACCGCCTTGTGATCCAACGCCCGGGATGAGGAGTGGGACATCCGGACCTACAATATCGCGCACTGTTGTCAGCTCGCTTCCTTGGGTAGCGCCTACGACGAAGCCGAGATTGCCATATTTATTCCATCCCAGAGCTTTCTTAGCTACGACCTGATAGAGCGGTTCTGAACATACGAGGTCCTGTATCTCTGTCGCTCCGGCGTTAGATGTTTTGCAAAGAATAAAGACGCCCTTGTTGCGCCGCTCGAGGAAGGGCTCTATTGCATCGAGTCCCATGTAGGGGTTGACAGTGACGGCGTCACCTCCTATTATCTCATATATGTATTTAGCGTAAGCCTTTGATGAGTGTGCTACATCGGCCCGTTTTGCATCGACTATGACCGGCACTCGCACGAACTCCTTGATGTACTGAACTGTTTTAATCAGGGCTTCAATGCCGGAGGGTCCACGCGCTTCGTAGAATGCCGTATTCACCTTAAAACAGCACACCAAATCGAGCGTGGCGCTTATGATACGTTGATTAAAATCAAACACATCATTGACGGTGCCGTCAGGGTCTAACCCTACGCATAGCCAGCTGTTGTTCTGACGTGCTGTTTTTTCTAAGTCTCGTAAAAAAGTCACCATTATCGTTCTATCCTGAGCTTAGGGACTATATCCACTCTCCTATCTACTGCTTGTACTCTCTATTAGCCACTGCTGGCGACACTAACGTCGGTTACTCGAATCGTTGGCGTCGTCAATCCGAAGTACGTTGTGACATCTCGACTCAACGCGTCGATCTGCTTCAGTAAATCGAGGATGTTGATTCCTATGTTCGTTTGTTTTAGCGCGTGTTTTCGTTCACCGTCTTCGATGGCATATCCTGCGTACACCATGCCGGAGAACTCCCCCGTACTCATATTCGGGCGGTCTCCCGTTGCGCGTATATATACTCCGCGTCGCACGTCCTTAACAACATCCGTCTCGCTACCATTTGCGATTATTAGATTTGTCGGAGAAATTGAAGGCGGCTGTCGATAGTCTCCCCGAGAGGCATTGCCTGTGCTTATCCTGCCTTCTTTATTTGCAGTGTAGCTGTCGTACAGATATGAACGCAAGACGCCATTTTCGATGAGAGGGGTTCGCTGTGACGACACGCCTTCCGCATCAAACGGGCTTGTCTCAAAACCGCCTTTTAGGAGCCCATCATCAACGAGCGTAAAACCATCTACAGCGATGTGTTCGCCGATTTTCCCCGTAAGGAACGACCGATCTCGTTGCACCTCGTCGGCGCTCACAGCTGTAGCAGCGGCAATGACCGGTCCAACAGCAAGGGGGTCAAAAATGACCGGCATCTTGCCTGATTCAATCGGCTGCGGATTCATGCTGCTCAGTGCCATCTCTCCCGCTGTGCGCCCGACTAATTCGATATCTAAATCGAAGCGCCGAGACGCGGCATACTCGAACCCATTCCCGCTGAAGTCTCTCTCATGTGCGATAACGTCCACGTCGAGTGCTGCTTGCGTACCACTGTCCGTCCCTACTACCCCAAGGGTATTAGCAATGGCACCACTCCACAGTCCAACTGATGCACCAGAGTTGATGATATCAACGCGCTTATCAATGCGGGAAGCGTCGGCTACGTCAATGGCAAGCTGCACTACGTGTGCGACATCGAGAGATGCGATCGTACGATCCCAAGTGCCGGTCACAGTTGGGTAACTCCCAGGGAGCGAAAGCGATTTAAACTCCTTGTCAGGACTCCCAGCGCGTGCCGCGGAGATCGCGTTTTCGACAGCGAATTCAACCCGTTCGAGAGACGCGTGCGCATAGCCCATGCTACCACTCTTAAAGACGCGGATGCCAATGCCACTCTCGAAGCCGCTTTGACTAGATTTGATGTGTCCTTTTTCGAGCTCAGCGCTGGTAGAGTTCGAATGGGTCGCAAATGCTTCTCCTTGATAGATTGTCGAGTCTATGAGCGCCAATGCCTGAATACATGTGTCGAGGAGAGCCCCCTCTCGTTCAGCGACTTTCTTCATCACTTATATCCCTCCGACGACAACATTGCTGACTCGCATGTAAGCCCCACCCGTGGTATTCGGAGTCATTTGTCCACCTTTTCCGCATGTTCCGGGATCGAACGCTAAAGACTTTCCTATGGCGCTGATGTTGTGAAGAACCTCGAGAGTCATTGCGCTCAGTGCTGCATCTCTTAAATGATCGCGTAGTTCGCCATGTTCTACGACGTACGCCTCTCTGCTTTTGAATGTCAGCATCCCAGTTGTTGGAGTTGTGTAGCCATATTGCCACCCGACAAAATATATTCCGCTAAATCCTTCGAGCAACTCTTCAAAGGTGTATTCTCCAGGCTCAAAAAACGTGTTGCTCATCCGAACAATGGGTGGGGCGTCATATCGCTGGGCACGCGCGCTACCGTTCGATCCGAAGCCTAGGCGTGATCCAGTTTCGACATCTGTGAGGTAGCTCTGCAGAATCCCGCGCTCCATAAGCACCTTTCGCCGTGTCCGTATACCTTCATCATCGTAGGCCATATAGCCATAGCTCTTCAAACTCGGATCGTCAACAATCGTAACTTCACCAGAGCCAATCCTCTGCGTAAGCTTCCCGGCGAGGATTGACGTGCCCGAAATGATCGCGTCAGCTTCGGCTGCATGTCCGAATGCTTCATGTGCAAAAACGCCTGAAAGAGACGGATCGAGCATGGCGTCGAACTGTCCAGAAGGTGCTGGTTTTGCATCGAGAAGCGAAACTGCTTGCGATGCTGCAATACGACCAATGTCCGCGTCGTTGGAAAACAGCTCAAATCCCTGTGAGTCGCCCCTAGCTTTATAGCCTGATTGCCGAAGTGCGCCCTCTTTAGCGAAGATCATGGCGCGCGCGATTGATCGCACCGCGGTCTCATCGATGTACGTCCCTTCAGAATTTGCGATCAACTTCTGCAGTACGATATCACTGTAGCCGATCTCTGTACTATTGACGCGGTCATCTAAGTCTTTAGCGTCTTGCTCTTGGCAGAGCACGTAGTTGAGCTTATCTGCGATTGAGACGTGTGTCGGCAGCTGTTGTACGTTAGGCGTCACGGCATCTTCAAACACTGGTACATCAATCGAGAAATTTACAGCGCGCGCAAATACAGCTTTAGCTAGAATGACCGCACGTTCAGCGCAGTTTATCAACCCATTTCGATCCACTTGTGTTGTATACGCAAACCCCCACGCACCGTCTAAAAAAGCTCTTATTCCAGCTCCGAGCTCATTTGAGCTGCTTATTTTCGTTATTCCGTCTTTTGTTGAGATGGATGTGCCTTCGGAGTTTTCGAGTCTAATATCAGCAAATAGGGCCCCACGCGCACGCGCATTGCTGAGGGCCTCTTCCACGTCTGCCCGTTTTTCGCTTAGTTCTTGCATCAGCGATTGCATCTCCGTACGACTTACATTGGGCTTGGATAAATGGTTTTTCCACATGACGTTAACCCGCCGATGTCAGCTATGCTGCAGCCCATGATTCTGAGCACGCGCTGCTCAGATTTATTAATCAAGTCACCGCGGACGCGTAGTTTATAAAGACTGGCGTCTACCTGACTATGAGGAAACTGAAGCTAGTCAAGCGTTAAAAGAGGTGTTTATCTGATCGAAGAACAACCAAGTAAGGTGAGATTGCCTAGAAAAAATAGCAACGAAATCTTTGGGACGGTTGAAAAGATGCTCGGAGGAAGCCGAATTACCGTTCGCTCGCAAGATGGAAAAACTCGCATGGGGAGAATTCCCGGGAAAATGAAAAGAAGGGTATGGCTCCGTGTGGGCGATGTAATTATTATCAGACCGTGGAGCATTCAAGATGAAAAGGCGGACGTTGTATGGCGGTATCTCCCCCCACAAGCTGACTGGTTAAGAAGGAAAGGGTACATTTAACCTCTCTATACGTTCCTACGCGTCTTTTTGTAACTGAATTGTTTTTCATTGAGTCTTATTGTAGAACCGTGACTTAGCAATGACTGCAAGATCCGATGAATATGACGTGATAATAGTGGGGGCGGGTCCGGCAGGTTCCGTAGCTGCAAAAAACGCAGCTGCCGACTGCGACGTTCTCTTGGTGGAGAAACGCCAGGAGATCGGATCGCCTGTAAGGTGTGCGGAGGGCGTGCCCCTGATTGAAACGCCATTCGTTTTTCACACGTCATTCGAAAAATATGTAGAACCTAACAAGAAGTGGATCGCAAGCGAAGTGACAGGACTCTGTGGCAACGCCCCTGACGGAACAACAGTTGAAGTATCGAGTGAGATGCTTGGTATAGATGGACCGCTTGGCTTCGTCTTGGAACGTAAGCTCTTTGATCGACAGCTTGCGAAAGACGCCGCTCGTGCTGGAGCGCAAGTTATGGTGCGCACCCGCGCAACGGGGCTTATTCTGGAGGATGGCGCAGTACGAGGTGTTAAATTCAACCACCTTGGGCATAACTTTGAGGCGCGTGCACAAGTGGTGATAGGTGCCGATGGAATTGAATCGCAGGTGGGTAGGTGGGGGGGGATAAACACTACGCTTACGCTCAAGGACATTGAGAGCTGCGCTCAATATCATATGCAAGACGTCGATCTAAAGCCGAACACGCTTGACTTCTACTACGGCTCGCAGGCGCCAGGCGGCTACGCTTGGGTTTTTCCCAAAGGAAACGATGCAGGCAATATCGGGCTTGGGGTGCTCGGAAGCAAGTTAAGTGACAAGCGACCGTTGGACTACCTCAAAAAGTTTGTTGCGCAACACTTTCCTAACGCCAAGCCACTCGAACTTATAGTGGGGGGCTGCCCTGTGAGCGATGCGCTTCCAACCATCATAGGAGATGGGCTCATGCTCGTAGGTGATGCTGCACGACACACCGATCCGCTCACTGGTGGAGGAATTATGGCGGCACTTCAAAGCGGGACGATGGCTGGTTTGGTCGCGAGCAAAGCCGTGCGCCAAAATGACGCGTCATCTAGTGTGTTGCGCGAGTATGAGAATAACTGGACAGCCTCTTTTGGTAAAGAACGTTCGTTCATGTACAAAGTCAAAGAGTTCGTTGTATCTCTCTCTGATGACGAAATTAACAAATTAGTTCACGCATTTTCAGGCATTACAGCTGAAGAATTGAATATGGAAGGAGCCATAAGACGGTTGTTAGGACTGGATCCGGGGCTTCTGCTTAAAACACGTCAATTGTTGTGACCGTTTGAGGTTCCAACTTTTTGCTTTTAGAGTCTCTTTACCTCTTCTGTTTTAGGCTTATGTCGAAATAGGCGATCTCTTAATGATCGTTTCGGCGGTTCCTCTTCAACCTCTGGCAGGGGTGCTTGTACTTCCTCAGTCTCTACCTCTTCTTCGGTTGGTTGCGAGTGCGAAGACAAAGGCTGCGGGAGCAAGCGAGTAAGGGCCTCGCTTACATCCGAGAGTCGGGCAATGACCTTGCTAGACTCGCTCCCATAGAATCCTGCAATGGTTTCATACCGCTTAATCTCATCCTCACGGGCCAGTTTAAAACTCTCGTACTGCGCTGTCAGCCTTTCTATCATATCCGTTTTCATGAAAAGGAGCTCATCTTTATGGCGCAGCTCCCGATCCCGCTTTTCCAGCTCTGTTTCTAAGCGAATCACCGCGTCACGGGGCACCATTAGTGTTTCGAGGCGTTCATCTGAGCTACGCTCATTCGTGCGTGTTTTACCTAGATATGCGTCCAGTGCCGCAGTGACGATTTTACTCCGACTGCTATTTTCGGACCTCGCCTGCTTATCAGCAGCGGCCAAGAGTTCGTCTGAAATGGCTATAGTAACCTTGTTTAACGGCATACAACTCCCCCACGATCACAATATTAGGGCGTACTGTCGTTAGTTGATTTAGTCATACCATAGTATGACCGCTTCATACTTGAGTTTATCGCGGGTTAACGCAGCTTTCCACTAAATAATTCGTACCATTTCCGATGCAAATTCAATGAATTAATCTCTGAAAAAAGCGCTTATAGTAGCCTGAGCACTAAAACAACTTAAAAAGTAGGCTATTAACGAAATTTAAGTCGATAAATCACCATTTTGAGCAAACAAGATGTTTAGATGATTTCGTTGTATCCGCTCGCTGCTTAAAGTTGAAATGGAGTCGAAATGAAGCTGGAAATTATTTATAACGGTTTTAATATAACCAGCGAAATCAAACGTTTGCTGTTAAGCTTAAGAAGCTATATTGATTCGTAAAAATGGCCAGAATGCGCTTTAATTACAAAAATAAAAATCTTAGCGCAATCGAATACCCCTATTTCGAGTCCAGATTTCAAAAAGAAGGATAAAATAGAAACGAAATCGTTAAATATTATCAAAGTGAGGTTTATTGTGTCGATGCAGCGGGAGCCGGGCCGCGCCTGAAGGCCCTACCTCAAAACGCGCTCTTTTCGTTTGGCGGGCCCGTGCTCCGCGTTGGTCGCCGCATTTTTTCGATATTTTCTTCTTCTGCGTTCCTTTCGTTATACTTTTCGATTTGTTACAGCGAGTCCTATGTGTTAACGACGATTCCAAAAACGCGGAAATTTGTTCTGCGATGGAGACGGCTCTTCAAAATTATGCATAAAAAAAAGCTTGAAGTACGAGCCGTCAATTTTCTTTCTCATGATCATCTTGAATCCGAGCTTTTCATACATAGCTAGAGCCGCGTTGTTGGTCTCCCACGTTGTTATAAGTGATGCTTCCATCCCATTTTTAAAGAGCTTAAACATCGCGAATTGTACGAGTTTCACTCCAATACCGAGCCGCCGAAACTTAGGGAGCACCGCAAGCGTTTCTATTAAGCCGAGCTGTGGGCGTCTGTAATGATAAATGATAGCTACAACGCCTACGACCCTTCCACCGTCCACTGCCTTGATCCAACCCCGCCGTCTATCGTTTAAGATCCGTGTTATTTTGACGCGTAAATTCTCACCTTCTGAAAGCGGTGGCACAAACTCGTTGTTTACGGCAGTGAGTAGGTTAAGGATATCGTTAAAGTCGTTCCAGTTTGCCTCACAAATCGTCAACGTCTCGAGCGGTTCCAGCAATCGCATTACTCTCCTTAATTTTTTGTTCTCGTTCAGCTAGCAGAGAAGAAGGAGAGCATTCAATACGACTCGATCAGAGGCGGATTCTTCAAAGGGTATGCCAGCTTTGCGCGCTGTCTCACCTACGTCGATTCCCATCGCTTCCATCGATGGTCTTGCCTTATACGGGTTGCGACAGCGATTTCCGATACCAGCACATGTTTCACATAAAGTGCATTTCCCTGCTGAAAACGCTGTTGCGTACTTGAAGCCCTTTTTAAACGCGGCAGCCTCGAGACGTTCGGCGATCGTTTCGAGCGTGTTCTTAGCTACCAAATACGTCTGGTCCCACCCTTTGAGGTATGTCTCATCTTTGTAGAGAGCTGCTAGGTCCTCTGCTGCATGGATTCGTGCGAGCATCCAGTCAGGTACGTCGTATCCAATCTGGATGAGCAGTGCCTTCTGAAATCGTGCGAGAACAGCCCTAAACTCATCAATGGGCATAACGTTAGGTGGGCACATTAGGGAAACGCCATAATTTCTGCACACTGGTACACAGCATTTGAGTCGGACCCGTTCATCCACTACGACGTCTTTAACGTCGAATACTCGAGCAGCGGTCGCGCCAAGTTCGCTAGCAGTTTTTAGAAACTCGCGAAATTGGGTATCGTTATCACAGATTCTATCCATCACTAACCGGTACGCACATAGCTATCGCAACTATAAGAATTTGTCCGGGACTAAACTCGAGTTCGTTGCCCCGCGTGCCCCCCCCTCTAGTGGACTTTTTACAGCTCAATCACGCGAGGTTAAGTTCGACAGCTCGCGGGTTCTGCAACTCTTTTAATTCTTTGACTAAGATGGCGCGCTCTTCCTGCAAGGCGTCTAAATCGGTAACGTGCGTTTTTTGTTGTACCTTCTCAAGATGCTCCCGATTTACCAAGGAAGTTGCGCGTATCCTTTCATAGTCGCCGGAAGTCACGAGCTTCTGAATATCCCGTAAGGAGGTAAGGAGGTTAGTCGCCGCGCCCAATTTTGACAAAAAGGCGATAATCCTGGGAATCTTGACGACAAGTGACACGTTAGGCTCTTCGAGAGAGATTTTGAGAGCTTCACGTCTCTTGATATCAACAAGTGACTCAAGCCAGACGATGTTTGACTCCACGACCTGCCTGAATTCCGTCGGATCTACAACGTAGTGCGAAAGCTTGCTATCTGAGTACTTTGCATATTCGATAAATCGGTAGAGGGGGAGCGAAGCGAACCCCTCGCTTACCACAAAAGACAGCAGTTTCTCAGCGTTTTTATAGCTCAGTGGTTGCGGGAATTTCAGCTCAGGATGGTAGCTTGCATCAAGGCTTATCCTGAGGACGTCCGTGAGGGGGGCGTCTTTGAAGGAAGTCTCCAGGAATGTGCCAACGCTTTCGTTATACGTGGCAATTTTTTCTTTCAAAGAGGCAAGTCCATCAAGTGATGTGACGTCAATGTTCTGCAAAGACTCATAGTAGGCAGTCTTCTCTCGGACCTCCGCTTCTAGAGCTTCACAACGAGCGTGTAATTCGGTATAACTCTTCTTGTATTCATCAAATAGTGTACGCTGCTCTGTCAGAAGCCCTAAAACAGTGATCCGGTTAAGCTCTTTCGATGCTGTTTCGAACCGACGTTTCTTGAGCGCAGCGAGGGCTCTGTCAAATCGTTCTGTGTAGTCAAGTAAGTCGTCGTCGTGCGCTTTTCCGATGCGGCGGGCGATTCGTTCTAGGCGTTTTTTAAGGTCAAGATACACTCGAAATGTGTCAGGAGTATCTTCAAAATCTTTTATAATCTCTCTAAGTTCTTGATTGAAACGTTCTATAAGCTCAAGTCGGTCGCGTCCAGCCTCACGTATTCGGTCGTTGATCGCGCTGATTGCAATAAGCAGTTCAAGGGGTTCCAACTAAAGCCCCTCTTGTAATTAAGTCTCGCAAAATGCGTTGACTTCCACTTCGTGCTCAAGTTCAAGCTCTTGGCGAAGCTCCTCGAGCGATGCCACACGTTCGGCAAAGGCGTTATG
>CAYHCZ010000043.1:0-12828 GCA_964355295.1 uncultured Methanomicrobia archaeon | reverse complement strand
GAGTGCGGGGCCTTGATGGCCGTCATCGGGCACGATACGAAACATGTTTTCTCGCACAACGTTGAGCGAAGGGACGGTGCTCCCGTAGTTGATGAGCACCATGCCGTTCTCTTGTGCATAAGAGGCGACAGCTGTAAGCTCGGCGCTTGAATAGGGCCCTACGACAGCTGTCACGCCGCTTGCGTGGAGCGCGTTTATGGCTGTAAGCGCCCCCTCTGGAGTCGTTCCTGTGTCCATGACTACGAGCTGCACGCGGACGCTCGCGTTGGTTGCGGCAAGGTAGTCATTGACCTCAGCCTCTGCAACCCTTATAGTACTGTTCACGTTCGCGCCGGTACTTGCAGCTGTTCCTGTAAGCGGCACGAGCGCGCCTATCGTCACGGTTTTCAGCTGTGTCGTTCCTGTCTGCACGTTTGAGGTGCATCCGGCTGTCGACGCGGCAACCAGAATAAGTGCCACGATCACTAACAAGATCACTTTCCGCATATTCGATACCTTGGTTTGTTAGCTAGTATATGAAAGCGAAAACACAGCGTCCTAATGGTTAAGCAGGGTGACGGTGCTTAAGCATTCTCATTTGATTTCGAGTTTACCGAAATATTACCCTGCTGAGCTTTAATCAGCGAACCGACTTCCCTAAGCTGTCGAGGCTCCGACTCGGGTTCAAATCCCGACTCGGGCGCTTCTTTTTTGATATAGGATAACTAGCGCAGTTATTTGCTTCTAAGAATTGTAAAATAAGGTTTTCTAAGTCGCTATCCTCCGTATCTCTCTATCTCGCGTGGTTCGCCCACTATGCTGCTTATATCCAAAGCTAGCCGTAAAGCGCCTATAGTTTCGTCAGCACGCCGTATTATCTCGTCTTTACCCCCTAGCTGTGTGCGTAGACGTATTATTTCGATATTATCTTGCATATCAAGCTCGACAATACGACCTTCGACATAGGCTGTTAGAGCCTTAATAGTTAGGGCGGAACGGGTTATGTTTTCGCGGTTCGCGCGTTCAACAAAGGCGTCTAACAGCTCGGTGGGTAGAGTTATAGACGTACGAGATAGCGTCATACGCCTGTATAATAATATCTAATTTCTTATCGAGCCACCGATATCGATTTCCAAACGCTAAGAATCGGAATTGTTAAGCTACCCCTCACCTCTTGCATAAGTGTCTTGCCAGGAGTTGTATTATGAATCCAATCATTAGGTTGATGAAACGCTACATCGAGATGCCACAGAAGAGCGCGTTATCGCTGCTTTTTGTCTGCGTTATCCTGTTTCTCTCTTGTTATCCTGTACAGCTGGCTGTGCAGGGAAGACAGACCGAGCAATATACAAAAACACAGAGGTCTACAAGGGCTTTGATATCACGAGAGAGAGGAGTATGTCACGCTACAACGCGCGTTCGGGAGTGATGAGAGGGTTAAGGAGGGAGAAAAATTAACGGCTAATGTTAATGGCAAATCTATTGAAATAATTAAACATTAAGACGACGAGGGGAATTTCGATAGCATGACGCAAACAGTTAATGGCAAGACAGTCACCGCCGATTTCGATGGCACAAAAGACCCAGTGCTTTCAAAGCGGTAGAACGGATAATCGATAGCCTAACTGCAACGTCGACACAGACAGTGACGCCGACGGCGGTTCCTGATGTTGAAGAAATCACGCCGCCATCAGACGTTAGCGATCACCAAATTATTATCACGCCCGTATCGCCGCAAGTAAGCCTCCCTGAGCACATCGAGGGCGGGGTTTAACACCGCGTTTGTTTCGTATGATTAGATACTAAGTACTGACCCTATAATCTACTAACCACGTTTGACAGGGTCTCCTGCAGAATAGATAAATAGGAATAGTTAAGCCACGAATCACCTCTTGTATAAGTGAGGAACGAAGAATTAGTGTTTTTAAATTTAAAAAGGTGGATTATGGCTGATAAGAAGAAGTGCAGATTTTGCGGCGCTAGTGCAGTTTTAACTCCCGGACAATTTTGCGTTAACTGCGGTGCTCTTCACGAACCTATTAAGGTCGCTTCAGAGCCAATTAGTCAGAGTGCAGCATTCGACAGCAAGATTTACGACCATGATTTCCGTTCCGAAGAGCTACAGATGGCCGAATCAGTTTTAAACGACATGGACGCACTCATTGGGAGGATCAAAGGCGGTGACGATACCGTGTCAGTCGAAAATTTACTTATGATACGGCTCAGTATATCGGGATTAGTCGGACATTTGAGACGTCATTAAGTGGTTTAGTCTTCGCACCTTAGCGAAAAACAAAGTTTCTTAAAACCAGACTGCGCAGAGATAGAGGCATAACGTGTTCCTATAATAGATTCCTTATCTCCTATCCCATCATCTCTTTTTTCGATTTCCTTTGATTTTAGGGCTTCGTTTCTGATTTGTCACTAAACTTCATGAGTGACGGCATGAAAAAGGTCGTGTGGAATAGGAATTGTTAAGCTACCTCTCACCTCTTGTATAAGTGTCTTGGCAGGAGTTGTATTACGAACCCAATCACTAGGATGATGAAACGGTACATCAAAATGCCGCTCAAATATGCGTTGTCATTGCTTTTCATCGGCGCACTCGTTCTCACATCCACCGCAGGCTGCATTAACACCAAGTCAACGCCGACGCCACCGGTCGAAGCGACCGTAGCGGCTACAGCAACGCCTTCAGGGCCTCAGCTCTCACACGCGCAACTAAACGCTATACAACGCGATATGGAGGCTAAGGGTTATAACATTACACAGCCACTCAAACAGTCTGGCGGCATTGGTACTAGCGCTAACGGCTCAACGCTCTACAAAGGCGCGATAACCCAAAACCCTATACAATACAGTCTTACCGTAGAGGTCTACAAGGACAACGCAACGGCTAATTCTCAGTTTTCGTTAAGGGTAGGAAACTTACAAAAAAGTGGTATTGTGGGCAGCTACAACAGTCCGACTCTATGGGCAGGGGTGACAACACTTAACGGCATCCAAGTAAGTAGCAGCGTTACTAAAAGCGCAACTGGGCCACCATACACTATTACAACTATAGAGTGAGGTGGCAACGTTGCCGGGGTGGAATAAGCTGGGGTAGCAAATTAGTTTATCCGCTAGTGATATGGCAAATCTAGCTGTCAACGCGGGATAGCGTGTTCCTATAATCTATTCCTTATGTCCTATCTCGTTATTTCTTTGCCGTAAGTTAAATTACAAACCGCGTATCGTCGAGAATGGTCATCAACTTGTTTCCTTCGTAAAAAGAAAATTTCCGTTGCACGGCAAAACCCTTTGTAAAAATGAAAAAATCTTTAAAAAAATAAGATACAGCGCCATTAACGGCGAACGTTTCCCCCAGATACTCGGACAAAAATCGACTTTTCCGGTCAATCCGGTCTCACGTGCTAGTCGCAGCAGTTCCGGATACTGCAACACATCTTCAGTTGTGTAGGCCTGCTCGTCCTGCATGTGCGCGCGCGTCAATGAATGCCATAACGGCAGGCATGCCGGCTCATAAAAATATATGCACCAACCGCCTTTTTTCAATATACGCATCACTTCTTGCAACGTCTTGCGGTGCTCTTGAAAATGATGCGCGGCAGCAAAACAAAAAACAACATCAACAGACCCATCGGGCTCTTTTGTCTGATCACTACGACAGGCATACGCTGCGTCGACCTTCACATTAAAAACCCTCTCCCATATGCCGATAGAAGCAACAGCATCGGGACTTATGTCGGTAGCGGTGATATGCCCCGTCGGAAACATTTTTTTAATTAAACACGATGCCCATCCCTGCCCGGCGCCAAGTTCAACGACCGTGCCTGCGTTTTCAAAAATATGTTTATACCGGCATACACACTCATACAGGATCGTGATCTCGGAGAATTTATTGACCAGATTCACAACCGTCTCTCTGCCCACGCCTTCGGTCGGAGAGTTCTTCCAGAAATCCAGATCAGCCTCGTATTTTTTTTCAGTGTCGTCATTCATGGTTTTTTCTCAACCCTGTACACCCGCCCTTAATTTAGTGTTTTCCTGAAGTTCCCACGGATACACAAATTCAATGTTCTTTAAGGATTAGTACAACCGGCTGAAAAAGCGGCAGTTAAGAACAGCAGCGAGACCAAGCTACTGAGTAACTCTTTCTTCATAACCTTCTTACCTCCTCTCTGCACAGCGTAGCTTCGAACTCAAAGCGCGTCTGGAGCTAGCGAAGAACAAACTCGCTCACATAAGTGCGTTCATCTTACATAAAAGCGGCATTTTTCATCTATCCCGGCTCACGAGCGTGACTCAGAATAATTTAAATACGGCTCGCAGCAACGGCAGTTTCATTTGCCTTTAATTTTCTACAGCTCCTCGAAGGCCGTCAACTCCCGTCTTTGCGCGAGAAGTTAGGTATCGCTTCTTAATCCTACCCAGAAGAAAGTGCAAAGTTCCAAGAGTTGATATGGGCAGGGATTGACAGCTTGATGAAGGCAGGTGTAATACTAGATTACGGCGGCTTCAGTGGGGTCGATTGGAAGCATTACAAACATCTGCTGCCAGAGAGTGTGTATGATGTGTATATGCAACATTGGGAAGATACAGAATGCGCGGTTGCTCAAGAAATATGAAGCGAGTGGTGACGAAGTATGATAACCAAAAGAGATGATAGGCGATACAGATTTGCTCTTGCCATGGAATCATATAGGACTCTGTGGGCTCGGATAGCGTTTAAGCAAGTGGCGAAAGCGCATAAATTCGATCGTAATCATGTGATTCAAATCATGCGGGCAACTGACTCTCCCGAAGCGGCATTAGAACCCCTCAAAACCTACTTTCAAGGCCAATCTCGCGTCTATTGGGCGAATGCACTTAGAATCGTGTGGAAAGAGACGGGAAAAGCATCTATCGAGGTCACGCACGACGTCCTCACCGGCAAGGACTTTATGAGAAGTTTAACGGGAATGTCGTTTTATGGCCCGCAAAACGTGAAACAAGATCCTGTCGTCACGGAGGTTCAATCGGCGTGGGATCTATTCGTTGAGGATAAGATCACGTCGAGAGCGAACAAGGTCGTCGGGGTCACCGATGCAACGTATACGCAAATCCAAGACGTCATAGCCGAAGGCGTCGAGGACGGGGTTACTCACTACGAAATCGGGCAGCAAATCGACTTGTATCTTGAAGAGATTTGGAATGCCCGAGGTGAGACGATTAGTCGCACCGAAGTTAATTCTGCCATAAATGCGGCAATGCTGAAGGGTGCGAGGGTAATAGCTCCGGATTTGAATAAGGTTTGGGCGTGTGTTTTCTTGAACAGCCGTCAAGATCACATGGACGCCGACGGTCAGTCAGTCCCTCAGTCAAAGCCTTTTATAGTCGGCGGTGAGAAAATGATGGCACCCGGGGATGATTCAGCAATCGCTGATCAAATATTCAATTGTGCATGCACGATGTTCTTTGAGCGTCCAGAGGAATCCCCCGACTAAGGACATATAAGTGACAACGACTGCGACTGACGAACGATTGAACACGGCGCTCGCAAACTAGGGGGCATTAGGGGATGAGAAAAAGGAAAGGGCGACAAGGCTGAGACAGGCTATCGGGAAAAAGATCATTTCTAGTGCGTTTTTTTAGTATCAGGGGGTCAAAGTCCATGACATAAGAAGCATTCACAGGTAAGATGTCCGTCGCTCGGCGCTCAGAAATATGTAGAGTCTTAGATTGAAACGCTATCAGTATACACTAACTGCTAAAGGAGATCATGGCAAAAAAAATCGAAGGGGATTTTGAGATTTCCCGGATTCCCCCGGCACCGCCATACCTTCTGAACCAGGAGGAGAGTAAACGGCAGGATGCATTTTTTACTGAAAGAAGTATCCCTCATGTCCTTGCGCAGAGTATTGAACAGTACATTACAAAAAAAACAGGAAAAGAATGGAATGATCCGGTCATCATCGAAAGGCTCCGCCGGGCAATTGTGGCCCAGAAAGACGATTTCTGGAAACCCACACAGAAACGGTCATTACAGTACACCAAAGGTTATAGTGTTCTTGGATATCTCGCCTACCACTTCCCTGTCTATTTTATGCAGACAGAGTACTTGCTCATGATGCTCGCACGCGATGGGCTGCTGAAAAAAAGTATGACTATCCTTGACATCGGAACCGGGCCCGGGGTTGTCCCGCTTGCCATTGCAGATTTCTACTCACGGCTTGATGACGCACGCGCGACCGTCTGGTCTCTGGAGAGGTCCGAAGAACATATCGAGGCGTTCACCTATCTGCGCAATGCATGTGTCCCTCCAGGGGGCAGGGTTTCTGTCAAGCCTCCCGTTAAAACTGATATCAGGACTATTGACCGCGTTGCACTTCCGGATACGTTCGATCTGTTAATCTTCTCCAATGTCCTCAATGAGCTCGTAGATCTCACTACCGATGTCCAAGCTGATATTGTCATACAGCTCTCCGAACGGCTCGCTCCCGACGGTTCGATCCTAATTGTCGAACCTGCAGATGAAGAAAACGCGATCCGGATGCGTACTCTTACTATTACGCTCCTGAAAAAAGGGCTCTACATGTTTGGCCCATGTTCATTCCTCTGGGGTTCGACCTGCACCGCTCCGCGCTGCTGGAGTTTTGAGACCGCACCGGCAATCAGAATTCCCTGTCTAATGGAGACTCTCGCCTATTGCGAGGATTCATACCGGTACGTGAATACCGATATCAAGTACAGTTATGCGATCCTGCGCACGGATACACGGAAACGGACTTCGTACCACCTGTCTGCCGAATCGAGATTCCTCCGGTTTTCCAAACTGCACCTGCATGTCGGAAAACGGATCAACATCGCCGGCATAAAGATGTCCGCCGAACTCGGTAACGCCCGATCCCATGTTTTCAAGCTGTGTGACGGGACTGCAAAGATACCTGTATACGCCGTCCTGCCTTCGTATCATATCACTCCGGAAAATGACCTGATCACATCAGCACCCTACGGATCAATTATTGAACTGCGGAATGTCCTGGTGCGGTATAACAGGCAGCACGACGCATATAATCTGCTGGTAAACCGGAATACTCATATCAATATAGAAAATTCCTAAAAAATAAAAACTGTTTGAAAAATACACACAACAAAAATCCCTATGGTGGGCTCTTTATCCTGTAGAAAACTTCCATCTCTTTACCATGCATCCAAGGGTTTTGTGCTTTGCTCACAAAAAATAAGAACAGGTCCCGGAGTTATGCTCTTGCGCGATTTTGGAGCAGACACATCTCAAAGAGTTGAGAGAGTTGAACTTAACCAAACCCATAGCGAACGCCGAACAGTGGGGAGACATCATTGGATGCAACGAGTCAAATCGCGTAACATTGTAGAAAATGGAAGGGTGGGGGGTGACCCACATAAAAGATAATTTTTAAATAAAAAAATAGGGGATGATTACTCGCAGCATCCTTTAAAGGTTTTACAACAATCTTTTCCTTCGTCTGTGCAGTTTATTTTAATTCCCTCTTTGCCACAGTTAATTGTTGCAACTGTTTTTTCTCCACTTACTATTTTCCATTCTTTGTTTTCCATAGTGTTTCACCTCCAAATATTTCAACACTATTGGTTATCCGATATTATTATTTATATTTTTGGTTATCCAATATTGATTATCCGATAAAATAGTTAAGATTATCTAATTGGATACCCTAGGCATTATCGTGCCATGCTGTGAAATGAAAGGATATTTGTCATATCTGATACTTTGGATTCTCAATAAAAATAGTATGAACGGTGCTGAAATAGGCGGAGAATTAGAAAAAAGACGAGGATCGAAGCCAAGCCCGGGTACAATTTATCCTGCATTAAAAGAATTAAAAAATATAGGTTTAATTAAAGTTGATGCGAAAAAAACCTATTCATTAACCCCTACAGGTGAAGAAGAATTAAAAACAGCCTGTAAGTTTTTCTGCACTATTTTTTATGACATGAAAGATATGAAGAAAATGTCTGATTGTTGTAAAGATTAATAGCTTAAAAGCACTCTGTACACCAATCGAACGGTTCTTCGCGTTCGTTAATCTGACAGTTCTCACAGATCATCTTTGCCTCCGTTTGGATATGCCTACGGCTTGGAGAGTCTGTCCTAAACTCGGTGTTTGTTCTGTCGCTAAAGTAGCCAGAGTCTCCTGCTATCTGGCCTCTGGAAGAAACGAGCGCGGCGGCGATTGCGATCAGCAACTTCACTTCAATCACAAAGCGCTCTTTCACTCCGTAAGAGAGGTTACGAGTTGTCTCAGCGCTTTAGCCTCTCAAGTCGCTTGTTCACCTTTTCGAGATGGGTATTGAGGGCGTCTTTATACTCTTCCAGCATCTTGATTTCTTCATCAACGTCCATCAAAGGCACCGGGGGTTCCATGCTTCCCATCCCCATCGAGTGCCCGTGGTGTCCGTGACGGTGATGCGTGCCGCACCCGCAGCCACAGCTGCTTGCGCACCCGCAACCCTCATATGAATAATTATCTTGTCCGCACATATATCGTTCACCTCCTTTGCACTATGGTTTAAAACGCCGTTCGTAGAACTCTATTAGGTCATCAAAAAGTTGTTTTCTCCGTACCATCGTACTCAGCCCCGCCTTCAGAAAAGCAGTGCCCTTCTCGGTCACCTTATATACTCTCCTGTCAGGGCCGGAATCTCCCTTCTCCCACTGCGATGCCAGCAACCCCTTCTCCTCCATCCGTCGCAACACGGTATAGATGCTTCCTGGCTCGAGCTTGTGACAGCCGCAGCTTCGTACATCGATCTCGTTGAGGAGTTTATACCCGTATGTTGGGGTCTCACACAAGATTCGGAGGATGAGGAATTGTATCCAGCTCCGTTCTGGATATTGCCAACAGTTGCAGCTGTTTTGATTGCACACTCTACTCGTAAACTCCTTGTATACAACATTGTCATATATACCACTGTTATATAAACATTCCCAGGTTTGTTGGACACTCTGGACTCAGTGAAGAGAAATGGAACAAGACGAAGTTGTCGCAGTCAGCGGATTGACTAAGCGATTCGGTGCCATCACCGCTGTAGACAACGTCTCGTTCGGCGTTTCCAAAGGTGAACTGTTCGGGTTTCTCGGCCCAAACGGTGCCGGAAAGACGACGACCATTAGAATACTCACGGGCATACTCACGCCAGATGCCGGGGAAGTCTCTATCGGCGGGATTGACATACAAAAGCACCCAATCGCTGCAAAGATGCAAATGGGCATCATTCCCGAGATGAGCAACGTGTACACCGAGTTGACGGCCAAACAGAACGTCGTCGTCGCCGGGCGGTTCTACGGTATGCACCGGAAGGCCGTTGAAGAACGCACGGATCAGCTCTTGCAGCAGTTTGAACTGTCAGACAGAAAGGACGATCGCGTCGAGGGGTCCTCGAAAGGCATGAAACAGCGCGTACTCATCGCAAGTGCGCTTGTGCACGTTCCAACGGTACTTTTTCTCGATGAACCCACCTCGGGACTCGACGTGTGGAGTCAGCGCCTTATTCGCGCGATTATCCGGGAAATGAACGACGCTGGAACAACGGTGTTCTTGACGACCCACAACATCGAGGAGGCAAATACTCTGTGCGACCGGGTTGGTATTATCAACCGCGGGGCACTAGCTGCTATTGATACTCCTGAGCGCCTGAAGCAGGCGTTTAAAGAGACTCAGTCCGTTGAGGTCGCGTTTGATACACCCATAGATATAGGAGAGATCGAACGCAGCGGCTTAGTGAATCGAACGGAACAGACGGGCGACAAGTGGCGCTTTTACACCGACGATCCTGATGCGCTGGCTAAGTGTGTGTTCGCTTTCGCCCTGAGAGAGAAACTATCTTTCACTACGTTAAGCATCGAAGGCGCCAGCCTGGAAGACGTCTTCGTTACCGTGACAGAGGGCAAAGTGCATGCCCCGTGATGCCCTTCGCAGCTACCTTCACAGCATAGCGCTTATAGCAGAAAAGGATATGCGGATTTACAACACGAAACCGCCGGTGCTCATGTTCGGCTTCCTGTTTCCGCTCTTTATGTTCCTCGCGTTCTCCTTAGGTAGGAGCGCCGACCTTCACACGCTGTTCCCTGGACTTGCGGCAATGTTTGGTTCTTCGTGGCTTCGTCTGTTGGCCCTTTGATCACCCCGTGGGAGAAGCGAGCAGGCACCTACGAACGGCTACTGTCCTTTCCCGTGACCGTGAACACTCTGATTCTCGGGGACGTTGTCGCAGGCATGCTATACGGCATTATCATCAACGTCATCATCCTAGCCGCTGGAATGGCGGCGTTCGGCTACTCAGTGAGTTTCACAGGAGGTCTCATAATTGCTATAAGCCCGGTGCTCGGCGCGTTCTGTTTCTCAGCTCTCGGCGTGCTCCTCGCGTCTCCGGCGAGCACAAACCCCCCTAATGTTATGTTGCTCTCAAACGTCGTCCGCTTTTCTCTGATCTTCATCAGCGGCATATTTGTGCCGATTGCGAGCCTCCAGGGGCTCGCAAGGGTGGCTGTGTACTGTTCTCCGATCACGTACCTCGTTAACAGTTTTGACCTCGGCTTGCTGGGGAGCGCCACTATCCCTGTCCTGCTCGGGTGGGCCGTCCTTATCGGCTTTAGCGTTGTCTTTGTGCTATTAGCTCGCACGTTTCTCCGGCGCAATCTGATGAAGGCCTGTGATTGCTCCAAATTAGTACATTCAAAGCTTTACAAGAGAGCTTGTAGCAATATGACGTCTTTTGTACGGCGGAATCGTAACGGTTCTGCCTGACGATATATTCCTCTAGAATACAACCAAGTTCCAGACCCAGCGAAAGGTGCAGTCGTTTAGATTAGGCGGCAGGTCATAGCTGAACGGCCTGCCGTCGAGAGACAGGTAATCTACGCATACTCCGACAGTAGATGCCGTAAAAAAACATTATTTCGGTCAGCTTTACTCTTTGTTATTCATAATCGTAATGGACGAGATAATCGCCACAAAGATCATGGTGAACATCGTCACTAATGCCATCGACTGGGTGATATCATTGTTAATCGAGAGGAGGACCAGTATGGTCCCTAACCCGATCACTCCATACATCACCGCTGCTTCGAGCCAGTACGGCTTGCCGGCAAGCGTTGCAGCTTTTTGGGGGTTAACGCGGTCGTATTTGAAGAGGAAGAGGGCGAAGAGCTGGAAGAAGATAAACACGACCAGAAACCATCCTAAGAAGTTTGAGATTGGCACGCCAAAATACGCACCCGGGGTTTGCCACACCCACTCAGAGAGAAACGTCGACGCAGTTGGATCGATTCCAAGGTCCCACATGACCATGAGAAATGTAGCAATAAAGGGGACCACGACAATCCACTTTCCCTCGAGTCGCTTGTTGTATTGCCCGGTGAGTACGTGCGACAACATCCACGAGAAATAGCCAGTGCCAAAGTACCCGAAGATAATGGTAAAAGGCACTTGAAAGATGTAGATTGCTGCCGGTATGGTGTAGTGGTACAAGCCAAACGGAAAGCCAGTTTGTATGCTTAATGCCTCGAAGAAAAAGCTGACGGCCCACGTGATGATAAAAAGACCTACCGTATTCTTTAAGCCGTACCGTTCTGTGCTATGCAGGCCTGCGATGACAAACACTAAAAAAGCATAGATGATCGGGTTAACGGCAAGCAGAACAGGATTCGTCGATACGTCCAAAAGCACAGTAACAACAACGAAAAGCCCTACTAACGACCACCTCAACCTGCTATATGGTCGCTTAGCGCTTCGTGTCTCTTGATCTTTTACTGGCGCGCTCTGTGCTTCATTCGCAGGCATATTGTTGCGTGGAAAGGGATAAAGGGGGTATATACCTTTCTGTTTGGATTGACTCCGTCTTGCTGCCTAATGATAATCGTTTTATCTCTTACTTAACAAGGCTACGCCACCGCAATATTTTATATACATATCATCGACTGGCTCTATGCGGGGGGATTTATAAAATCGCCAATCGCCTTTGATTTATGAGTTAAAAATGTAGTTTTTGTTAGACTCGTCCCATTTTAGTATAACACTCGCTTGCTCACAAAACTTACGCGTATCGCTCAATTTTTGCGCAGGAATTAGAACCACTCTGATTCGTTGACATACACCGAAAAAGGCGCGGTCGTTAACGCGGAAGCGGTTTTACGATTCAGCCGTCAGAGATCGATTGACCAAATATATGGTTGATACGCGCTTACTTCGATGATCATATAGCGGAAATTCCGCATTCAGGATAATATTTTCAGAATGACACAGATGCACCTACTAAAAAATAGCAAAGCGGCATCAAAATAAAGAGCTAACGCTTGAGCGACGCCTTTAATGCGAAAGGAGCGAAGATCGGAAAGTTATTTCAGACGATTACAGAAAGGCGACCGTTTAAGTTTCGAAGTGTAGGGGGTAGATAATATATGGACGACGCTCATAGGAGTAACCCGTGATACGATACACGCGCAGTAAGCCCGGAATACTAAGCAAAGCGACGAACGCGCCGTTATAGCATTACGTGATATATATAAAACCGAGGAACTAAAAATGGCTATTTACCTGGATAAAGCCAGAGCGAAGATTATAAAAACGTTTAGACGTAGCGATGTTGCCAGTGATAAGACCAGGTATAAGGACAATATCGCCTGGTGGATGAACCATTATGAGACGCTAATTACGACCGAGGCGGAAAACGTCGTGCGAAACGCAGCAATGATGGTTAACGACGCGGCCGCTCTAAGAGATAACGCCGTTAACTTGCTCGCGCAACTCGATGAAGACGCTATGGAAGTGGAGCGCGAAATAACGCGCCTGGGCGGGATCGCGTTTATTG
>CAYHCZ010000042.1:0-12902 GCA_964355295.1 uncultured Methanomicrobia archaeon | reverse complement strand
TTTGGATGATGTACGAAATCGTCAATGGGGAGCTCATCAACGTAATGAAGGTGCGCAACCAACAACCCGTTGAAGAATATCTCAAGCTACAGAAACGATTTGCCCACCTTTTCAAGATGCCGGGAGGCGACGCCCAGATCAAGCTTATACAAGAGTCAGCAAATGACAACCTAAAAAAGTACGTAGCATCGACTCAGAAAGAAACTGGTGAAGCTCAGACAGAGTAAGACACGTTAAAATAGCGTTTGCCTATTCTTACTCTGATAACTAGCGATCTGCCCAGAGTCGATAGAGAGTCACGAATCTCACTCAATATCGTTCAAGCTCAGAGAGGGTGGAATAAAGCGCGTTAAAATTCGCTCCTACCTCAATAGGTGGGTGGCACGCTTTCATAACGGCTTCTGGGTCTTTCAGAAGATGGCCAGTTGCAACGCAAACAACAACCTCATCACGATCTATGGTACCTTGCGCAATGAGCTTCCGTAGTCCTGCGAGAGATGCTGCGCTTGCCGGTTCCACGCCGATGCCTTCCAGCTGTGCTAAGTCTTTTTGAGCTTTGAGTATTTCTTGGTCCGTTACAGATTCTGCGACGCCATTAGATTGTCTGATAGCTCTCAAGGCCTTTGGAGCGTTGATTGGGTTACCAATTCTGATCGCTGTCGCAACAGTTTGGGGTTCAGCCACTGGTTCAATCTGAGCTAAACTACGGCGAAAAGCGTCCACAATGGGGGCAGAGCGGCTTGCCTGTATCCCTGTCATCATTGGTATCTCGTTAATAATATCTAGTTCGCGGAATTCTTTAAACCCTTTATAAATCGCGCTGATATTTCCGGCGTTGCCAACGGGCACGATCACCCGGTCCGGGACGTTCTCATTCTTATATGTGGCAAGCTGATCAATCGTCTCAAATGCAATCGTCTTTTGTCCCTCGAGCCTGTACGGGTTAACTGAGTTTAATAGATAGAACCCCTTTTCTGAGCAGACTCTTTGAATGAGAAGGAGCGCATCATCAAAGTTGCCTTTCACAGCGAGCACTGTAGCACCGTGCATGAGCGCTTGTGCGATCTTCCCTATTGCGACATAACCACTGGGTAAGAGGACGAATGCCTTCATTCCGGCTTTTGCAGCATAAATCGCCATAGAGGCCGACGTATTGCCGGTAGAAGCACACGCTACAATTTTAATCCCGAGTTCAGCGGCCCTAGAGACGCCCACTGTCATGCCCCTGTCTTTAAACGAACCCGTTGGATTCATTCCTTCGTGTTTGACGTACAGCTCCTTGATGTCGCATTCTTCTGCAAGCCGTTCGCACCGGTAAAGGGGCGTGCCCCCCTCCATTAACGAGATGGGGACTCCTGAAATCGGAAGGAGTTCGCGATATTTCCACACGTGTGGCGGAATAGCTGTGCGGTCTTTTAAGTTGAAATTAACTTCCGACAGGTCGTACCTGATTTCAAGAAGGCCATCGCAACTGCACGTATTCACAACGGTCGAGAGGTCGTGTTCCTTGCCGCACTCGATACATTCCAATTTCATTTCGTCACCCTGTTCGCCCGATTTCCTCGAGCTTTTCACTTACGAGTCTCAACGCCTTCTGCACAGCCTCATCAATCTTTTCAGTGTAGGGGCCGCCCCCCTGTGCCCTCTCAAGCCGCCCACCCCCACTACCACCGAGTATATTGCTCGCCTCTTTTACTATTAAAGCCGCGTCCAGACCCTTTTTAGCTAGATCGGAGCAAACGGTAATTACGATGTGTGCTTGGCCTGAACTTACACCTCCAAGGATGGCCACCGCATGTTCGTTTAGCAGCCCCTGCGAGGTATGCAACAGCTCTTTTATGTCCGCGTCAATTATCCAGGTTAAGACCTTAATGCGTTCGGTCCCAAACTGCATTTCTTTAGCTGATGGCGTTGATGCTTTTACCTTACCATTCTGAACTTCAGCTTCCGCAGAGGGCTTTTTTGTTGCCTGAAGTCTAACCTCAGTCAGCTTCTTTTTTAGTTCTGCGTTCTCTTTGCCTCGTTGTTTCCACTCCTCAAAAAAGCGACCTGCTGTTGACGGAAGTTGTTCTGCTGGGACGCGCAGCACGTGAGAGGATTCGCTAATGATTATATCGCGCTGTTGATCGTACATTACGGCTGCTACACCAGCAGCAAATTCAAAGCGTTCAACTCCATCTTGTATTCGTTCCGTCCTGATAATGCGCAAGGGTCCGATTTTTCCCGTGCTGGTCATATGGGTCCCAGCGCATGCCTGGACGTCGCTGCCGACTCTGACGATGCGAATAACCCCTCCTGGCGGCACCCCACCTTGGTAAAGAGCAAATCCGTATGTCTGTTCTGCTTCGTTGCGATCCATCCACTTCGTCTCTACCGCTGTATCGGACATAATTAATTCATTGGCTCTGAGCTCAATTTTTTTCATTTCGTTATCAGTTACTTTCTTGTAGTGCGAAACGTCAAGACGCGAGCTTTTCACCCCTTTCTGTGCCCCTTCCTGCCAAATGTGGCCCCCCAGTTCATCTCTAATAGACGACAGCAGAACGTGTGTCGCGGTATGATGGCGGGCAAGAGATTGCCTTCTCTTAACGTCTATATCCCCTATTACGTGGTCGCCAACTGAAAAAAGAGCGACGTCCTCAACTTCGTGTACGATCGCATGCCCCTGAAGTCGCGCGAGACGCACGCGGACGATCTGTCCTGACTGTGCGGTTATATTGCCCGTGTCTTCTGGCTGTCCACCGCCACCGGGGTAGAACAGCGTTTTATCCAAAATTATGCCGTCTTCCAATAACCCAACGACCTGGGCTTCAAAGGTCACCTGTTCAGGTTCGTCGTAGAACAATCGACGGGTCACCGGCAAGCTTAGAACAGCTTCGGAGGGTAGTTCTTCAGCTACTTCCACCCGTTCGTGCGTCGCTGCGACGAGGGAATAAAAATCGTCCGGCAGTTCAACGTGCGCACCGATTTCCGACGCTACCGCTTTGACGATCTCGGGAGGCACACCGTATGAATCATACATCTTGATGACCTCAGCAGTTGGAAAGCTCTTCCCCCGATAACGTTCAGCCAAACTTGACACGCGCCTTCTGCCTTTGTCAATAGTGTCCTTATACTTCTTAGTTTCATTTCGTATTATGTCAATTAAGGTATCCGCGCGCTCTGCATATTTGGGGAAAGCATTGAGGTCCTCTATCTGTTTCGTGATGATCTTTTCCAATGGAATGGCAGTATTCAACCCCTGCAACGAGCGTAGTACTTTTCTTATCACTAGCCGAGCGAGATATCCCGCTTTCACGTTGGAAGGGACGATCCCATCCCCCAACATGAAAACAAGACACCGAGAGTGATCGGCAATCGTATATAAGCTCTCAATAGGCTCTACAATTCTTATCAGCTCGTCAACAGCAATACCTATACTCCTAGCAACTCTTTTCCGCAGATCGAGTAAGGTAGAAGCGTTCAAGTCAACCATGCCGGCAAATCGTGCGTTCTGGGCTAAGATATGCGAATAATGGGGGTCTTCAAGTGAGTGCTCAAGGCCGGTACATTCGATCAGATATTGTACGATGTCTGGCATAACAGCGTCGTATATCGTAGGCATGCCGTTACCTGCCCACACCATACGTTCTAAGCCATAACCCGTATCAACGATCGAATTTTTCATTTTCGTGTAGCACCCGTCGTTGATCGTTATCCCAGTTTTTGATCGCTCCATGTCCATAAAAACGAGCGTAGCAAGTTCCAAACCGCCAACGAGCACCTCCAAAGAGATTCCTGCATTACCACCGCCCGCCCAGGGGATCTCTTTATACGTAATAGACGCTGGTTCTGCTCCCAGCTCGTGTAGCAGGCTATCGCAATATTCCACAGTTTCATTTTTCCAATAAATATGGGAATCGAGATCGTTAAACGCGTGGTGAGCCATCATCTCAAAGTTCGTGAGGTGCCTGCCACTTTTTCCAACCGCATCAATGTCGTTTAGTCGAATGCACGGTTGTGATATCGTGAGTGGGTTAGCAGGAGGGGGGATCTTTCCCGAGGTTACGAGTGGCTGAAAATCGTAGATTGAAGCATTTACCAACAGCACATCTTCCCTCCACCGAGCAATTACAGGATATGGCGAAACGCGCACATGCCCCCGGCGCTCAAAAAACGATAAATAGAATTCCCTAAGGTCGTCAGGTTTACACTTTTTCAAAACGGGAGCGCCGATAAACGTATATGGTGCGCACGGTGCGTCACCGCACGTGTTTTGTTCTTCTCGCGCCCAAAAGCGACTGCCGCAAGTATTACAAGATCGTGCTTTGAAGTTGCTACTCAGATATTCGAGAGCGCCAAGGCTTAACTGATTATTTGACATTTAACACACGTCACGTGACAATATCAGCGTAAAAAGGCTGGATTGCCCTTTTTTTAAGTAACAGGGTAGGAAAGTATTAAAACGTTGCGCAGCGTAGTTAGACCGTATGAGTGAAGAGAGAGCCACAGAAGACGCGCAAGACGCCATAAAGAGGCTAAAGAAGCAAGTCGAGGCAGAATGTGGCCCCATCTTTGTTTCAAAGATGCAGATTAGGGACCTTGCAGATTTGTATAAGGTTTATAAAAAGGAGTACGGACAAGGTTTTGCCGCTGAAGAGATACAAAACAGGATTAAATCACAATTGCGGTAAACGGCTACATAAGGTTTATCTGTTTAAATGTTATAACCTCGACCAAGAGAGTGATTTGAATGGACATTGAAAAACTGCATCACGGAACCGAATTGCTGAAAAGAGGTTTCGCCAAAATGCAGAAAGGCGGGGTCATAATGGATGTGACCACGGCAGAACAAGCGATTATCGCCGAAAAAGCCGGAGCTGTTGCAGTAATGGCGCTCCACGCTGTTCCTGCAGATATACGCAAGGCCGGGGGTGTTGCACGAATGGCCGACCCCTTAATTATCTCTGAGATTATTGATGCAGTTTCTATACCTGTCATGGCCAAGACAAGGATAGGCCATTTCGTAGAAGCTGAGATCTTAGAAGCGCTAGGCGTCGATATGATTGACGAGTCCGAAGTACTAACTCCTGCCGACGAGCAATTTCATATTGAGAAGCTTCATTTTACCACTCCTTTTATATGCGGAGCGCGAGACCTTGGAGAAGCCTTAAGGCGGATTAACGAAGGAGCAGCAATGATCCGCACGAAAGGCGAAGCAGGAACTGGAGACGTATCAGAAGCCGTGAGACACATGCGGGCAATAATGAGTAAGATCAGAGAACTCAAAGGCAAAACCGAACAAGAAATCAACCGCGTCGCCCGTGAAATCGAAGCACCCTATGAATTAACAGCCGAAACAGCTGAAATGCAGAGGTTGCCTGTAGTTAATTTCGCCGCCGGAGGAATCGCTACACCGGCCGACGCCGCACTTATGATGAAAATGGGCGCCGACGGTGTTTTCGTTGGTTCTGGAATCTTTAAATCAGAACAACCGGAAGTGATGGCTAAGGCTATCGTTGAAGCGGTCAATAACTTCGACGATCCTAAAGCATTGGCAGAAATCTCCAAAGGTTTAGGACTGCCTATGAAAGGCATGTCAATAGGTCAGATACCGAAGGAAGAAATCCTGCAGACTCGTGGATGGTAATAGAACCACTTAAGTCCCGCCAATTGGCACATAGACTCACTAGAGCCAGGATTGAGCGTTTTTTTAAGTCGAGAATGGTTTTTGCTCCGTGGCCTATCTATCGTGAATTTAGATAGACAAAAACCTACTTACAAAGAGCGTCGCTTGCTAATATAAAGCCATCAAGCTACTAATACGTACGATTTGCAGCTTTGAAAATATGCTAGAAGCGAAGCTACAAAAAAGCGTTTAATCATAAATAGATAGCACGACTTATTTAAACTCGCCTCATAGCGACTGTATAACACTATAAGTGTGCTTTCTAACTTCAGATAGTATGTCTAAGTAGTCTTTTGTCGAAACGGTCAGCGGAATCAATTCTCCAAGAGATGCGGTGCTAGGCCACTGGACTGGTGCTGGCGTGTTCAGCACAACGAAGTCCTGATTTTGCATATTAGCGGCCTCTAGTATCTTCTCAAGCGCGTATACTGAGCGGTTCTCAAATACAGGGATCGGATATTCCTCAATCGTAGGATATACGTCGCCTTCACGCGTGTAGTTCACGTACATCGTTGCATTGATCAACCGATATACGGGAAATACGTCTTCCCTGCTTACGTCGAGATAGACCGCGTCATCCCACTCGATTGAACCAAAAAGTTCACGCCGCATCCACGCTAGATCGACTCTTCGATTCAACGACCTTGCGATGTCGATACATTTTAGCAGTATGACGCTGAGCGTTTCGTTAGAATCGAGATCATCTTTAACTTCAGCTATCTTCGTCGTCAGATTCTGTTCATCAATGACAGACTCATTTGGCGTAATCGCCTCGTTGTAACTTAGTGTAGTAAGCTCGGTGCGAATCTCAGCCGCTTGATTAGAATTCGCTGTAACTGCCCCCACAACGACGTTACCCTTAACTATCGTAGTAGTGTCCTGAGGTAATCGGGGAGCTATAACGTCTTTTGGTTCCTCTGTGCTTATCGCGATATCAGACGCCGGTGAATATGCAAGGTCTTGGTGCGATTCTTCCGAAAGCGGTATTGCCGTTGTGTCATGATATCCTTCAGTGGCAGCTACATCTTCAACGCTTTCGGTATTCGGGACTTCTCGATCGGCGGATGTTTGGACTGCTCGTGGAGTCGAACTACGTCGGCGTGCTCTTATTACTAAGATAACTGCAAGGATAATTATCAGAACAGCCAACCCAATTGCTATAATGATACCCGTACTTTGGGAGACCTGCAAGTTACTGGGCAGCTGTGGGGAAAGTTGTAAGATTGGCATCAGATCACCTCGGAAACTACTGTTCACTATAGATAGATGCTCATAGATAAATCCTCTGGTGCATTGCGTAACGCTACAGCAAGCAGTTCTTCTTGTGTACAAGCGAGCGTATTCATTCGTAGCATGTGAATGTACGTTTTGTCTGAAGTCGCTGGTTATGTAGAGAACTTATGTAATAAGACTTTCCTCCGAACGTCCGAAGATAAAAAGCGCCTTCTCATTCACCATGATGAAATAATTTAAAACGCTGCACATTTAAGGATCGGCTTAAGCTTTATTTGCCGTATCTTTGGCTTAAATCTCAGGCTTGTTTAGAGAGGAGCAAAAAAACGTAAATGCTTTTATTTCGTCGAACTGCAAGATCTTGGATCTTAAAGGCGCTCATTTTCCATTTTCAGGTTCTAATAACTGCAGATACAGAGATTAACGAATAAGCCAATAAAAAGGCAAGTTTACGATATGGAAACGTTTTTAGACTAGAAGAGCCTAATCGAAGGGGTGGCCTTTCTATGAGGGTTTCTATTGAATTGGGAGGTGCGCAATGACATTTAAAGATTCACTCATATCAGCGTTACTGGTTATCGCAGTAATTGTTATTCTAATCCTCTTTTTGCTACTTGGTTGGTGGATTGGCAGTCTAATACTCCCCATGCTCGCGTTCAGCGGCTGGCTCAACATCTTTGCTATCATTATCCAAACCGTGCTCGGCTTGCTCATAATTGGAGTCGTAATCGTAATTGTCGGCTACATCGCTTTGAAACTCATCTAAGTTAGAACACAGTTTCAAAGCTATTTTTTTCTAAGCAAGCGCAGTAGACTAATTTAAATCTTCGGCAGGTAGTCAACCCTTCCCTTCACGAAATGCTCTTTCCCAGCCCATCTTTAAAATGTTAACGTCAATCTTGAACGGCAGGCCTTGTAACGCCTGAATACGCTCTGGTGACAAGGGTACTGGCAGATTTGGTGGAACCGCTTTAATTCTTGATACGGCAAATACGGACCCCCACACGTCCATCATTTCAGAGCTTTCTATAAATGCGCCTTTAGCAACGCCCTCTTTGTAAGTCTCATCACCGACGAACATATTCAAATCAAACGGTTCGTACAACTGCATATCAGCGGCGTAATTTTGAAACAGGTCCCACATCAGTTTCCCAACTTTACGCTCTGGATCACGCACGTTCAAACCGATGATCTTACGCGCTTCACGTCTGTTAATGAAATGCGTGTGCGTGTAGAGTTTCTCGGTCATTATTTCGACGATCTGCGTGACTTTAGCCTCGTTTTTCTCACCTTTCATATGGCTCTTAAGTAGATTAGTGGCTAACATGCGGATACGCGTGTGTTGTCGATAGACGTTTCCAAGCGCGAGTGGATGCACTTGCTTCGAGAGCTCATTGAAGACATCAATAATATGATCTTGTTCGGTGATCTTCGCCGCTTCTCGAGCGAGAGTGATATACGCAGTAACGTCTTCAACGCTAATTCCGAGCGGTATCGACGGATTCAACGGATCGCGAGGATTAAACTGATTTACCGTAGTGGGGTCAACTGAACTGAGCGTTCCGCCAGTCCCCATTAATATTTCATCTGCCCCGAGACAAATGAGTGTTCCTGCACTGTGGCAATGGTAAGGCACGAGCGCCGAGAATTTAGTAGCAAACTCTCGAATAAAGTTAACTAGTGGCCACGGTACATCAGCATCTCCACCACGAGTGTAGATGAATAGGTCTAAATGATCTATCTCTCCCAAATGGTCTAAGTGATCGTAAACGAAACGTAAATGCTCTTGCGAGACTTGGCTACTCATACCGGGGATGTTAGCATTCGTAGGACGATCCCCGGTGACATAACAAATAACCTCGCTCCCCCGCAACTCTTGTAATTCTTTAATGATATCGAGCCGCTGCTTTGTTAGCTCCGAGGCCTCTGTAAGACCGCTCATGTTTCACCGTATTGGGAATGTCGTATATAAATCTGTCATCTCTTGTATCGAACCCGTATCGCAATCACGATGCTTCGTAAGACAGACTGATGCACACTCATAAGAAATCGAAGTCTATGCTAACGAATACACATAGGGTGTTACAATTTGAGACGTGTAATTGAATCATAATTACGCTGAATAGCTCCGTTCTATCTGTTTGGGTCTTAGCTTTCTTTCGCAGCTCAAAAGAGTAACTAACGCACAATCGTTCCGCTAATGTGCAAAGATGCTATTCTGGCCCGTCATTTCAATTATGCCAGAACCGACGCGTCCGCGTGTAGTGTCGCTCATGCCTCAAAATGTCGCGGTAAAATCCTTCTTCATCCACGCGTGACTTCCGAATAACTCTTGAAGCCGCTTCAGGACCAAGTCCTCGAGAAGCCAACGCAATAACACCTTTTTTCCCGTGTGAAAGCACTAGATTGGCATTTCTATAAACGCGCTTTGTGCGCGCTTTTTCTTCTGCCGTCTTAACATTTTCAGGTTTCTTAACAACTACGACTTCTTCGTCCTCCCATGGCTTCAAAGCGGCAATCAGTTTTGAGTTACATAATGGACATTGAGGCTGCTCTGGCACGCTTGCGACGTTTGTTTTTGACTTCCATTTCTTGCATGTGAGACAAAAAAGGATAACGCGATCGTTCAAAATTCTATTTTTAAGCGCTGTGAGGATTGACACATCGGCGTTATCGGTTACGAGTAGCTCGCGAGTGCCATAATGGCGTTGTCTACTGAGGGGGCTTAATTTCGATGTGACAACCTGTATTTCATTGTTCTGTATTCGGCGCAAAACTTTACTGGTTCGCTTAAAATCGAGCTTGTTAGTTGCTATGTCGCTAATAGCTTCCTCGTAAACGGGGGTCTCTTTGAGCAATTCGGTGAGCTTATTGATATTGAGATACTTGTGTTCTACATCCCGCTCTATTACGCCAAACTTGCGGGCTACATGGACGAGCTTCCACTTCAACAGCATACTGTTTTTTAACGTTATTTCAATCAGTGGCTTCACAAACTCTGGTTTTAGTTGTCGCACCAATTCAGCAATATGCTCAGCGCTCACAACGTTCGGGAGCTCAAGCTGTATCCAATACGGATTGACCTCCATCGCGACACTTGCTCCCAAACGCGCAGCAAGCAATGAAGTGATAACTCGGCCTAACGTCTCGTTAACTTTATGACCAAAGCACGCGTGTATGATTGCTGTTTTCGCGTCGACTTCAACAACAAGTCTGTTATCGGTTGGAATTGCGAATTCTTTTTGGCGCATAAAAAGATCAATGACGCGTTTTACGGTATGTGGATCTGTGCGATAATCCTGCAGAAGACGACTACTTACCGTCGTGCTTGAAGCATGGGCTATTTGCTCCCTAAGCCTCCCCACATCAGCAGCGACTTCGTAAGGTACAGGTATCTGCTCGCCCACCCAACTTGGAATTTCTCCTGAAGAACTGTCTATCGGCTCTACTTTAACGCGCTCGTCATCAATGTCTAGAATCCGCCACATCTCCCCCTTAGTGACGAAAACAGCACCAGGCTCAGCAAAAGCAACTACAAACGTTTCATCAAGAGTCCCGATCCACTTCCCGTCAATCGTATCATAGATGCCAAAGGTTTTTTCATCAGGGATCATCGAGAGGTTTTCATAGCAATACCGTCGCGTTTTTCCCATCTTTTTGATGATTGGGTCTGTTTCTTCACGCTCAACTTTTAACAGCCATTGTTGCTGCAGAAGCTTCACAGTATCAACGAACTTATTCAACGACAAGTCTCGAAATGGGTAGGCCTTTTTAATAATTCTTAAAGCCCTTGCAGCTGGTACAGACCCATTCAAGATCAAAAAACACAACTGATTTGCTAGAACGTCTAAAGCTTGAAAGTTAACCAAAACAGGCTCAATCTTGTTTTGTCGCGCTCGGTGTGTTATCACCCACGACTCCATTATATCGTCAACGTGAGTGGCGACAATGGTGCCCTCTGAAGTCTCTCCGATCCGATGTCCCGCGCGGCCGACACGCTGCAACAGCCTCGTAACTTCCCGTGGTGAATTGTACTGAACGACGTGTTCGACGTCCCCTATGTCTATCCCTAGCTCCATAGAAGAGGTACAGATTAAGCCCCTTATCTTTCCCGCCTTAAACTCGTTTTCTGCCTCTATTCGAGCGTCCTTTGAAAGAGATCCATGATGAACGCCGACATCAGTACCGCGAAAAAGAGAACCGAGCGCCTCAGCTGCTTGCCGTGTGTTGACAAAGATGAGTGTTGATTTGTGGGCGTCTACAATGTTGCGTAGGACGCGAACGTGGCTTACGAGTTCCGGTGCAATTTCCCTTACCTTAGCCTCAGCTTTATCCGCTCCAGTGATCTCGGGTTTTATAACGACAAAATTCGACGTTCTTGCTTCTGGAGCCTCGAGAACTGAGACCGCCCTCCCATTCCCAGCGAGGAAGTTGCCCATCTCCTGTGGGCTTCCAACGGTAGCAGAAAGCCCTATCCTTTGAAACTCTCCAACTAAGTCTACCAAGCGCTCAAGTCCTAGACTCAGCTGGGCTCCGCGTTTAGAGCTCGCAAGGTCGTGGATTTCATCAATAACAACGAACTTGACGGACTGCAAATTCTCTCGCAACCGTCGACCCATGAGCATTGCTTGCAGAGTTTCAGGGGTCGTAATAAGCAAGTCAGGAGGGGCGAGAGTCTGTCGCCGCCGCTCAGCTTTGGACGTATCTCCGTGTCGAACGCCGATCGAGAACCCTAACTTATCGCTCCACCAATCAAGCCGAGCAAGCATGTCCCTATTCAGCGCCCTGAGTGGAGTTATATACAGAATACTTATTCCATTTCGCTCTTGGACTTCTAACAGCCTACTAAACACCGGTAGCATCGCTGCTTCTGTCTTCCCAGTTCCCGTTGGAGCGATGAGAAGGACGTTTTTGCCCTCGAGCACGCTTGGAATTGCCAAGCGCTGCACATCTGAAAGAGGACCGAATCGGCTGACAAATGCATCCTTCACGCAGGGATGAAGTGAGGCAACTATAGATTTTTCGAGGCTTCTGCTAGCGACCATTGATAACGCTCAACGGCAAGCTGCCCTTCGAAAACTTCAGAGACTTTAACGCACGAGCGCAGGATAATCGCATCAGAGCGGTAATCACCACCCTTCTACAAGGCACTAATCTGCACAAAAAAGAAAAGAAATCCCCAATTTGCCTTAAAAGCAAGTTGGGGTTGAAAGACCATTTACCAGTTCGTTCGTCTAACAGCGTCCCGCAAACGACGGGATAATGTCCTTTCCGCAAATATTGATTGCCTCTTCAACGTCCGGACCTGTTGGGCTGCCAACTACGACCTGCGTTACTCCTGTATCGAGCAACTCTTCGATCTTCTTAATGCAGGTATCTGCGTCGCCGGCGATCACGAATGCATCGATCATGTTGTCATCCACGAGCCCACCGACGTCACCCCATTTACCTGCACCGATTGCATCAGCGATGGCTTTTGCCGTACCGAGTTCGATACCGTGTCGCTCGAGCACAGGCGGCGGTGAACCCATTGTTATGAATCCAGCAACGATCTTAGCTGATTTGCGTGCCTTTGCCAAATCCGGTCCGACAGAAAACGCCGTGTACGCGCCTACATCAAAGTCGCTCATCATCCTTCCACTTGCTCCAACTCCTGCCTCAATATTTGGCATCGCCGCTACATAGTCTCTCGGATTGGACGCGTTGATGAGTACACCATCAGCAATTTCACCAGCAGTTTTAAGCGCGCCAGGACCTTGAGCACCCATGTAGAACGGCACCTTATCCTTTTGCGGTCCAGTAAAGTCAAGCTTTGCACCAGTGACTTTCTGCGTTTCACCTTCAAAATCAACCCTTTCGCCGGCCAATAGCTTGTAGACGACTTGTTTGGCTTCCTTAATTGCACTCATGGGTTTCTTGATGTCCCAGTTCCCACTCCAGATTGCTGGCGCTGGGAATCCAAATCCCATACGGTCAAACGTCGCCTTGTCGCCAGGACCCA
>CAYHCZ010000041.1:0-13130 GCA_964355295.1 uncultured Methanomicrobia archaeon | reverse complement strand
TATAGGAGTGATCATTTGGCCCAGCGTGCTTGGTGAAACGCTTATCGGCTGGTTGATGGCTCTGATCTTCGGCTTGTTCGGGATCAATCTCATCGCAGCGGGAGCAAGCAGCAAAAGCGGCTAGAGCGCCGCCTCTTTCTTTTTTTGTAAAGCTTAGAGGGTAGCTCACGTTCTTTTACACAAGACCGGCTTGTGGGATGATTCTGACTCAAAACACTACTATGGGATACACACTATTCGCATTTTTCACGGCTATGCTGTCAAATCTGAACCGATATAAACACACTAACGCACATATCTAAAAAAGTCGAAGGAGGTGAAAATTTAATGGAAATTGTGACTGTTGATCAAAAAAAGAGCCCTATGTGGCTGCGAATCCTTGAAATTATCGCAGGTATTATCATCGTTGTCCTGGCCGGTTATGTTATTGCTAACCCAGGAGTGGCAATAGCAACCCTTATACTCTTCCTAGCAATCGCGCTAATTATCATTGGAGTTGACTACTTCATACGAGTATTTGCCAAAGGCATTACCGGATGGCGCCGACTGCTCAATCTGATTTTGTCGGCGCTGGCGATCATAATCGCCGCCTATGTAATTGCCTATCCGGCAATCTACGGATCACTGACGCTCGTCTATCTGCTCGGCTTAGCTTTGTTATTTGCTGGAATAGCGAGTGCGGCGCGTGGTACAGCAGGAAGCTTAATCGTTGGAATACTCGGAATTATCATCGGTTTTGCCGTGATAATATTCCCGGGTGTCGGCTTGGCAACGATCGTGCTCCTAGTTGCGGTGTTCCTAGTAATCTTCGGATTAGAGTCGTTAGCCTCTGGCATTCTCGGGAGATGGGTCTGATCCTTCGCTAGTTGAGCGTTGACGCGTTAATAAATCTGCTGACGCGTCAAATGTTGAAAGAGCGAAGTCTTTTTTCTTTATTATTAGATCGACATACTCTGATCCACCACGCAGGTCTTGTCGCTATACGCAAGAAGAGACCAGAGAGTTCCAGACGAGACCAACATCGCAACAGCAACGGCACCAAGATAAACAGACCATCGTGAAGAACTGTTACAAAATCAGTGCAACAATTTTCAGACTGACTGGGTAGCTATTATAAACACAATATCCCGCGCTTCTCACAATTTTCATCGTGCTGATCGCTTTCTCTCTCTGGACAGCTACTCAGACTAACTTACCTCATATCGAAAGCAGAATTGGTGCCCAAAATGAGAACCAGCAAAGCAGCGAATCGCTTATCGAGGGTAAGGGGCTTCTCCCATACCTTGCAGTTACTGGATTGCTCCTAGCTGTTGGTATCGTCACTTAATGGGTTTAGAACAACGACGTGCGCGCTAACGCGTTGCTACTAGATGTAACAAAATACTTCCGATGCAATCCTTGTATAATTTATAAGCGAGCGCAACGTAGAGTGCGACGTCAATCGTATGCAGACTGTTGCAGTCAGGGAGAATGGCCTCGTTGCCAACTTTCACCACCCGTCAACGCCTGGCAAGCACCCCGGAATCATCGTTATCGGCGGCGCGGGCGGTGGATTAAACAGTGCAAATGCCGTTGCGTCACTTCTAGCTGAGACTGGATACGCAGCGCTCGCTTTAGCGTATTTTGGGATCGAATACCTCCCTCCACGACTTGAAGAGATACCGCTTGAATATTTCAAGCAGGCTATTGATTATATGCGCTCATATCAGTCTGTCGATCCAAATACAATCGGCCTCATAGGCACCTCCAAAGGCGGTGAAGGTGCGTTGTTGGTGAGCGCCACGTATCAAGATGTAGGGGCTGTTGCTGCGTACTCCCCGAGTCACGTTATTTTCCAAGGTATCGCAGAGACGGGACTTAACGAGACCATTCCAAAATCCTCATGGACGCTGGGCGGCAAGCCCGTGCCCTTTGTGCCCTTCCGAATAAATAACGATTGCATTGACCGATATGGCTTCTATCTAGGGCTGCATCTCGGCAGTCTTCAAGACCGGATCACACTTGAACGTGCAGCCATTCAAGTTGAGCGTATCAGCGGCCCCATCTTATTAATCTCTGGCACAGAAGACGCCATTTGGCCGTCGAGCACGATGTGTAAGCAAGCTATGAAACGGCTCAGACAGCACAAGTTCACCTTCCATTTCCAGCACCTGAATTACGAAGGCGCAGGACACCTCGTAGCGGGACCGAGCCGACTAACTAAAACGCGCTCGCAGCAGATCCAAAGCGTGAAACTTGGCGGTACCAAGAGCGCGAATGCCGCGGCGAGAGATGACGCTTGGACGAAGGTGATCAACTTTTTCGGCGCTTATCTGAAGTGATTGACTTGCACTAGCGCCATCGGTGGCCGATCACCAGATCTTCCTTGATCGTCTACCTCACTCCTAGTATCTTTGAATCCAAATGTCTACAGCGGGTTTTAGAGGGGGGCATGAAGCGAGATATCGCCGTTGTTTCGGTCGACCTAGGATTCGTCAACGCAAATTTCCAGCAAATTCTTCACTGGTCATATTAGCGCTGTTTAGCACGAAATGTGGAGAATAAGTTCGTGGATATGTATAAGAGGCGACAATACGTTTTTCTAACAGGTAATTGAAGAGGTGAGCTTGTGCCAACGTGCAAGGATTGTAAATTCTATAAGTCAATCGATGATGATAAGGGCAGCTGCTTTGGCAATGAGGTGTCGGGTGACCGAGAGACGAGTCAATGTCCCACCCGTACTTTTGTCCCAAAATAGCTGCAAGAGGCGCATTAGTCACATTCTAACCTCCAGTTGCTCGAGAGAGATACGACATAAACGCGCATTTATGCACACATATTGAGATTTCTCACGTCACGCCATGCAAAGAAGCACAGTCGCGATAATAGCTATTGTAGTGCTCACCGTGAGTGCTACAGCAGCGTGCGCGTACGCCTCAGGTCTTCCATCTCAGACACCGCAGCCCAGCTGGGAGCGTGACGTGCTCTTTAAAGCGTCGACTTATAGCGCGTTGCAAGCAGGTGACTACGAGGGGGGGCAACTCTCAAAGAGTTACGAGCGTACGGCGATTTCAGCTTAGGCACCTTTGACGCCCTCGACGGTGAGTTGATCTTCTTAAATGGCACATTCGATCATACCACATCGGATGGAAACGCCTACCTCGCCAACGATTCGATGACGAGTCCTTGGGCAGCTGTGACGTCATTTGAGCGTGACAGCCAGTTGGTGCTCTCTGAGGCTTCAAACAACCCCTCGAACTATTCTGAGCTGCAGCACTACCTGGATGGGCAATTGCCTACGAAAAACATTTTCTACGCGGTAAAAATAACGGGGGAATGCTCCTACATAAAAGTGCGGAACCCACCGAAGCAGGTGATGCCGTACCCGCCGCTTTCTGACGCGTTAAAAAACCAATCGGTCTTTGACCTTTATAAAGTAACGGGCACTCTCGTGGGCTTTTTCTCGCCCCAGTACTCGAGTGGTATATGCGCTCCCGGTTGGCACTTTCATTTTCTCACTGCAGATCATACACGCGGTGGGCACGTTTTGGAAGTAGTCCTACAGCGCGCCACGATACAAATTGACGATACGATGACACTCTCTGTGAGGCTCCCTCAAACCGCCACCTTTTATGCGCTGAATATGACGAACGACAGCTGATTGAACGAATCGAAAAGCCGAGTGACCTTGCTCTCGCGCGGTACATTTGGCAGCTGCGATCAGTATCAACGAACCGCGTTATCTTATCCCTCACATCAGCCAGCTCAACGAGAACCGCTAAAAATTGACGCTAGGCTCGTTTAGGTAGTTGAACCTAGAACCGCTTGTTGGCTTCGTATGACGTGGCCACCAGAACAAAGCAGAGACTATGTTTAAGCGCAGGCTGCAAATAAGACCCTGTATTAGACGACCTCGATCGTTGAGGGCGGTTTAGGGGTAATATTATAAGTGACGCTGACAATGCCGGGCACTTTGCGGGTTATCTCCGCGGCGACCTTTTCGAGGATGTCAAAGGGGAGTTGGGTTGGTGTCGCGGTGCGCGCATCGATGCTGTCCCAGCAGCGAACCTCGATCTGCTGGCCGAAGTCACGCTTACCGTCGCGCATGCCTGTAACACGGTCTTCGTGAAGGATCGCCATATACTGGAACGCGCCAGTGTCTTTTAACAATTCCTCCACGACAACTGTCGCCTTTCGAACCGTTTCGATGCGTTCCGGGGTTACCTCTCCAATCACGCGTGCCGCGAGTGCCGGCCCGGGGAACGGTATGCGTTCGAAAATCTCTGCAGGAAGGCCGAGAGCCTTGCCTACAATCCTGACACTGTCTTTGCGAAGCTGAATAAGCGGTTCGATAATACGGTAACCAAAGGCCTCTTCCGGATCTATTCCTAGTTGTTCGAAGACATTGTGTTGCCGCTTGATCCCCGCGATGGTTTCATCGACATCGGTCAGGATAGTCCCCTGAAGGAGGTGTTTCGCACCGCTTTCCTTGACTATGCGTCCGAATACGTCCCGGTAGAAGGTCTGGGTCACGGCTTCACGCTTCTCTTCCGGGTCAGTGATTCCCTTGAATGCCGAGAAGAACTCCTTGCGCGCATCGATTACCTCAACGTTGATGCCGAAATTTCTGAAGAGCCCTACAACCTGCCCTGCCTCTCCCTCGCGCATGATGCCGTTGTCTATGAACAGGGTCTTAAGACGGTTCCCCAAGGCACGATGTCCGAGCATCGTGACCGTAGACGAATCAACTCCCCCGGAAAGGGCGTTGATCGCCATTCCATCCCCGACTATCTCCCTGATCTCCCTGATCTTTTCGTTGATGAAGCCATCTATATTAAGTTCCCGTGCGGTGATCTCCTTAATCATTTTCTGACGCCCTCATATGCAATGCTAAATTTCTCGTTTAAAAAAAACGAGCAAGCTCCTCAAGTGTAAAAAAGCCTGCTCTTTTTTAGTTAAGTAACCGTAGGACTTTCTCTAATTTTGCGATGATGTTGTTTGCTAAAGTTAAGGTTTAAACCGACGGGGTGAAGGCATGTGCATATGCATTTTTCCGTGCTTTCCCAGCAGTCCCATATGCTTTCGTTTCTTCATTACCCAAAACAACCCGACCATGAGGGTTGGGATAACGGTGAACATTACAAACATAGCAGCCATGAACAACATTACCATAAGCTGCGCGAACAGCAGCATTACCGTGACGAAACGAAATACCGCCCTGAATGGCCACATTAGCCTGCGTAATGGTGCCGTTATGGGCGACATTAGCATTCTCAGTGGCCATAACATTAGTTTACATAGACCCATCTTTTTAACCTCCTTGATTTTGGCATCGTTAGACGCCTCGCGCTCTCAACTACGTAAGCCACATAGCACTAAACCCCCACGACGATCCCTTTATAGGCTTAATCGTAGCTTTCAGCGGATGAGGGGGTTTTATTTGCCAAATAAATTCATAATCTTTCGGGCCTTAAAACACTTTCCCTTCTTATGGGGGTAGCGCACATTCTTCTATTTATTCGGCGCATTGTGCCCTAAATCGGAGAGCAAGACAAATCTCGAGCTATTTACTCAGGAGCATTTTCAAAGCGACGAGCAAGAGTACCACCCCAAAGAGCTTTTCGAGCACGTCTGTCGGGATATTCGTTGCGACTTTTGCCCCGAGAAAAGCTCCGAAAAAGAAGCCAATGCCAAGAAACGCCGCTATTTTCAAGTCTACGTAGCCACTTTGGTAGTACGCCAGAGCAGCGAGCAACCCAAACGGTGCGGTTAACAGGACGAGCGTTGTGCCTTGCGCTTGGTGCTGAGTGAGCCCGATAATCAAAACGAGCGCTGGGACGAGTATGATACCTCCGCCAATTCCCAACAAACCGCTTAAAACTCCAGCCGTCGCCCCAATCAGCACGTAAAGAAGTATACTCTCCACGCTAAAGCCACCCCCTTTAAGCGCCCTTCACCCTGCTTACTAACGCGCAGGCTTTTAACCGTGTCGGATGAGAGGCCGTTGTGAAACTAGCTTCATTAAAAAAACCACAGGCGCTTTAAACTTATCAACAGGAACGGACAACGCGTCACTATGTACGACTTGCGCCGTTCGGGTCTCTTATGAACACACTTCGCGTTATCTTCTCAAGGTTGAGTGCCGTTCCTCTAATTCTTCCTCTTTTTTCTCCAAAGCTCCAATCAGACCTGCAATAACGCTATCCAAGAATACCAAAGCGTTAAGCTCAAACAGCGTTCCTAACGGTGTCAGAGAGATGGAGACGCCGGTAACCTGGCGCTCTAAAAAGCTTACGTCATCGGCTTCCGTTCGACCGCGGATGGTAACAACGGTTTCAGCAAGCTTACCTAGTGACGAATCTACGTTTGAGGTGACGACAGCGATTCTGGCGCCGTGCTGCTTGGCAATCCTCACAACCTCGTTGACCGTAGCCGTTTCACCCGTCCCTGAAACAGCGATCACGAGGTCGTTTTCTCTTACAGCAGGGGTGACGACCTCCCCAAAAACGTTAACGTCGAAACCCACGTGCATTAAGCGCATAGCAAAGGCACGCCCTACCAAACCTGACCGTCCTTCTCCAAGCAGATAAATACGGTGCCGATCTTTGTACGACGCAATGATCTCAGAGACAAATGCATTCACCTCAGAACGGTTGAGGGAATCTGCCTCTCTTCGCACTCTTCCGGAAATAGATTCCATTGTACGCTTGATTCGATTGTAGTAGTCACCCGTTTCGTCTGAAATCATTTGATCGACCTTTTCATTTCACCCTTTTCAACGCTGGCAACATCAAGTATCTTTCGGTCACTCGACAAAGGCCATAAAGCGTCAAGACACCCCCCCTCAGTTTTGTATACTTCCACGCAATTATCAAACAAGAGAAACTATGAAGCTTTAGGCGATTTTAGCCGTCAATGCAATAACACAAAAGCAGACCCAGTGAGGCGATAGCGTATTATACATGCACGGCAAATCGAGCGTGAAAAAGTAGTGTTCTCTCTAATGATGCGCTTATGGTTAATCCTGAGCGACCAACATGAGATTACATCAGTCCAAACGAAGAGGTATGATCACGCAACCTGAAAAGTGCGTGCTTTATAACGGGCAGGGACCATTATATGGGGAAAGAGGCGAGCATTGGGGCACCAAAATATTCGGTTCAATGGACTTACCTCGCTAACGATGGACGCAAGGCTGAACGGTACGGACCATACATGCTGCAAGCAAGTATGGTGCGATCGTTTGTTAATTCACACGGTCTTGCGCAAAATGATATTGTCCCGCTCGGTCTCATAAGCGTCGAATTAATTAATGAGGTATCTCACCGACACGCGTTTTGGGTCATCACCGAAGCAGCACTCGATTCGCTTGGGCTTAATACTGAAATCCGCGAACAAATCAGCGCTGAGTTATCAAAAATCGTGCCATTGCCAAGCGAGGGTGAGATTGCAGATCACAAGAACAGGTTCAACTCGCTTTCTCGGACACTGCGAAAGACATAGAGAAGATGCGCGAGAAGCGACGTGTTGGGAAGTCACGGCGCGCGAAAAACCTCCTCACCTTTTGCCCTTTGTTGCTGTGACCCCTCGCCAAGCAACGTCTGACTGCTACGTGCTAAATGCAGTTTGATGTTGCGCGTGCCTTATTCACAGAAAGATTTACGCGTTCTTATCTCTATTAAACCGGTACAGAGAGGTGATCACAATGACACTAGAAAGGAAAATAGTCTATTTCGACGGTCCTGGGGAGGAGAACGCAACTGCCGTGCTGACCAGCGCTAAAGAGCGCGCAGACGAACTCGGCATCAAGAACGTTTTAATCCCTTCCGTGCGAGGTGATTCTGCAGAAAAAGCGTTAGATTTCTTTGCAGGTTCAAACATAACGCTCTTCTTCGTAGGCACCGATCCTGCGCGATTTTCACCCGAAACAAAAAAGCGTATTGAAGATGCGGGATTCAAACTCGTGTTTTATAAACAGGTTGATTATTCGTATCCCGATGAGGTAAAAAACGCCTTACGAAGATTCGGACAAGGAACCAAAGTAGCCGTTGAGTTGACGTTGATTGCAACACAGGAAGAGATTGTCGGATCAGGTGACGAAGTTGTGGCTCTTGGTGGAAGTTCGAAAGGGTTCGACACGGCGCTCGTCATTAAGGCAGCGACGAGTGACGAGTTCTATGAGCTTGAAATCTGCGAAATCCTATGCAAGCCACGTAAGACTAAAACCTAAATTCAGCAACGTTTAACAGGAGCAGCGTGCGCTCGAGACTTAGACGCTAACCTAGTCTCAACTGCATACAAAGCACAGTGACGTTGATAATAAAGGCGATCTGAATACTCCTACGGCACTGCTGGATGAACCTCTTACGCATCGTGCAATAGTGGGGCAGGGGTGGCGTATCGAATTAAACGCGTCGATACTACACTTCCCAAAAGGCCACTACTTTTTCAACGTTGATAAAATCCCGACGTTGGTCGTGCTCGAGCACAATAACCCCATCGGCGCTTCCGACTACCTTGCCGGTGATGGTTTCGTTCGGTCTGCCACCGAAGTACACTTCTATCGTTTTGTTGATGAAATGCTCAGAAATCGTCTTATCTAACATAGAAGCCCTCCCTTAGTCCACGTAATTTGTCTCAGGCATTATATTACTATAGCGTTTTTGTGACTATGTTAACCGTCGGTAAGTGAACGCGCGTAAAAACTCGAAAACCAACCGGTTTTTTGATTGAACTTGATAGAAGCGCCTAATAGCCGAAAAATTCGCAATTAGAAAGCTCTTTATCTTATGTTAATAAAGGTAAGCTAACTCACTAACCGGAGGTGAAAAACATGGCAGGTAAATCTGAATATATGAAGGTAGTGGCGACCCTTGTCACGACCGCTTTCGCGTTAATCGCAGCCCTTGCGTGGCAAGCTGCTATCCAAGCTATTTTTGTTGAAGTGTTAGGGACAGCTACAAGTATACCAGCGACCCTCTCATACGCAATTATTGTCACTATTATCGCAGTGTTAGCAACCGTTTGGATCGCTCGTGCCGCCTCGCGCGCTACAGGTGAAGAGATGGAGGCCGCATCAATGGTGAAGTAGGTGCACGCACTGCACCATTTTTTCTTCTTTTTGCACACTCGTCTGAGCGTGCGGATTTTATCGGTACCTCGCTTTTCCCAACGATTCCGCAACCATAAGAACAAAGAGCTCGTTGAATTAGAGGGCAAGATAAAGCGCAATACTACGCGCGAGAGGATTAATGGCACAGAAGAATTTTGACATTATGATCCACCTCTGGTGGGAGAAACAAATACGAAAGATAACGATCGTATCGGAAGACACGCGCATAGAGATGTGGTTTCGCAATTTTGGACATATCACGTTAGAAGAGAGAAGAACGCGTGACGTCTTTAGCGGGATTATCCAAGGTCTTACAGGAAGCTCTGAGGGGGATCTGCCAGAAATTTTTGCAAACGTTATCAAGGGTAAGACCAAGACGCGTGAGCACGTGCGAACGCGAGAAGAGCTGCTTACGTTAGTAAAGAAGGCAGTTAGTTAATCGAAGGGGGTTTAACTATCAAAATACGTGTGATGACGCTGACCTCCCGGCAGTTTAAGCTGTTGCAGCGGCAATCGTTTTCGACGTGGCACGCACGTGATGGGGGGGAAGCGTCGACGATAAAAGAGCTACTTGCGAAGTATTCAACGTTTATGATCCGGAGCGACGGCGCGCTGCTCGGGGTTTCGACTGATTCAATAGGCCGATCCACGAGGCACATGCTTGACGAGCGATTTGTTGACGAGAAGGGATTCAAGGCGTTGCAGTTCCAGTTTCCAAGTGTTGAAGAAGAGATGTAGGAACGGGCGCATAAGTCTCTAAAACCGTTTTGTGGTAACATAGCCAAAAATTGCAAACGTTTACAGCACCAAGCAACGCAAAAGGGTGGCTTTTATCAGCGCTTACACGCTTTAATATCCGACCTAGCCAATCCCGCATCCGGAACCGATCTGCGTTTCCTCGACGCTCAATCCAAGTTTTTTAGCACGACTGAGTATTTCACCAGTCCATAGTCCGAAGCTCTGATCGAGTATGACGCTATACCCGCCTTCATAGCCGTGCAGCGATCCATCCTCATACCACGCAAGATACTCAAACAAGTCTAACGCCGGGGTGACCCGTTCGCTCACCCAGCTATCATAATCCTTTCCTGTTTCCTCTTTCCATTCAAAAAACGTCGTGCCGTAAATTTGCCAACCTGCTACGTCGGCTTGCGTCAGCTCCATAAATGACTTTGCACCGATGATTCGAATGTATCGCAAGGCTTCCTCCGATTTGGCACTACTTTAGGGGACTATGCGGTATTACAGAGAGCACGTTAATCAATACAGTGTCTTTGCTTATTTTTTTCACTGTGTGTTTTTTTTACGATTACAATATTCCCCGAAAATCGTGAAAATATCGCATCTCAACAAATTAGAACTCGGAGGGGTAGTAGTCGCGCAATAATTTAATGCAGCAACGTTTTGCACAGATAAAACGGTCTCTTGATCAGCTGCCATCTTTGCTTCATGGGGTAAATCCAGAAAACATGGATTAAAAAGGATTAAGTGTCTAGCTAGATAGAATTAAGTAACCGTACCTAAGCTGACTAACAACTTTTTTCGTCTCTTAACACCAAATTCGCTAAAGCGGGGAATAGCGCTTAACTATCGCCTCAAAGAGCACCAGCGGTCGCCAGCAAGTTCTGATCCTTTATAGTTCACACGTAAATGCTCACTAAATCATCAACGGATCTTCTTCGCTAGACCTTCGGTAAGCCGCTGTAATGCTGGCGAACTGTCGTGCGGATCGAGCTGAACGTCGATAATCGTAAACCCTTCCATATATGTTTGTGCTGCCTCGAGCGCGTTTTCGAGCTCATACTCAGTCGTGACCACAAAGCCCCTCCCACCCCCAACGATCTCCGGAACGAGGCTGTACTGCCACACTTGCAGATCGTTAAACGGCCCATCCTGCATCGGCCGTTCGGTCGCATACCCGAAGTTGTTAAGCACCACAATGATGGGATTCAGGCCGAGTCGCGCGATAGTCGAGACCTCAATTCCAGTCATTTGAAAAGCCCCGTCGCCGACCAAGACTAATGGACGGAGGCTTGGATTTCCGAGTTGCGCCCCAATACTCGCTGGCACTGCAAAGCCGACCGAGAGGTAATACGCAGGCGAGAGGAATTCAGTTCTGCAGTGCGTAATGAGGTCAAGCCCCCCAAACAGCGCATCGCCAACGTCTGCAATAACGACGGTGTCGTCCTCGAGCGTCCAGTTAAGCCGTTCAAACAACCGTTTAACGGTAATTTTTTGTCCCTGTTGCGGTACGAACGGCTTCCTGGTCCGTGGGCGGGGCAAATCGCGAAGGGTACGCGGTGTGATGGGGGCGCTTATCAACCCATCGAGGAAGTCGTGTAGGCGGACGCACGCGTAGTTATTATACCTAATTAAGCACTGCTCGCTTGTAACGTAGATTGCCTTGTCCTGATCGATGTGTGCTGTGTATTGCCCCAAGTTGACGTCCGTCATGAACACCCCAAGCAGAATCAAACAATCGCTCGATTCGACGTAATCGCGGACCTTTGCAAAGCCCATAGCCCCCTCATAGATGCCGATGTACAGGGGGTAGTACTCTCCGACGACCGACTTTGCGAGAATTGTCGCAGCAACCGGGATGCGCGTTTTATCGACAAATGTAACGAGTTTATCCTGCAGTCCAAAGCGGTGCAGCTCAATACCCGCAATTACCACAGGCTGCTCCGCCGCATTGATCAGCCTCACTGCCTCGTCGACGGCGTTTGATAAAGCGTCTGGATCGCTCACGACTTCTACTTGTGTTAAACGAGATGGATGGGGCAGTTCAACGGGCGCGAACGTGATGTCCCGGGGAAGTTCAATATATACCGGTCGGCTAACGCGGAGTGCTTCTGACAACACGCGATCAATCTCGGCACAGGCTGTGCGTGGGTTGTCAAGGACCGTCGAGGCAACGGTGACTTCAGCAAAGACCTTTCGCTGCGTATCAAAGGTCTTCACCTTGTGGTGGAGGAGCGGGTTGCCAACACGTTCTTTGATTCCCGGCGCTCCGGCGATGACTACCAGCGGGGATTTTTCCGCATACGCCTGTGCTGCGGCATTCACAACCTTGAGACCGCCAACACAGTAGGTGACACATACGACGCCGATCCCGCGGATGCGCGCGTAAGCGTCGGCAGCGTAGCCCGCGTTTAGTTCGTCGCACGTTGTGACAAGGTTGAGTTGACTGTCGCTTAGTTGCTTGAAAAAGCCCAGCACATAATCGCCTGGCACTCCGAAGACGTGCGAAACCCCTAATGACTGAAGTCGCTCAATAAGATACGCTCCAACGTTGTTTGGACGATTAGACGTCGCGGATTCAGAAGCGTTGTTATCCCCCATATCGCCCCTCCTTATTCGTGCTGACACAGCACCAAGCGCTTAGTTTAGCGTGCTTTGGGAGTGCCGTCACGGCGTAACAACATCATCATCCGCTCGTACTATTATTTATATCCAGTATGCCTCGTTCAATGTCATCCACAGACTCATCTACTCGATAGCCGATCACTAGATTACCACTGCAAATGAGATTAGGGTGCGACGTCCGACTCCCTGGCCGCTCGGGAACGAGGAACACATGCGCTTAAACTTTCACCTATAACGCTGTGCGCGGCGCACAATATATTTAAACAAATACGTTTCAATGCGGCATCGATGCTAAAAAATGACCTCTATGCGGCATTTAAAACCACCGTGGTCTTTTTAGTATTGTGCGGGTTGATTTTTCCGCTCCTCATTTTCGGGATCGCGCAAATTGTAGACAAGCCGGCTGCTGAGGGAAGCGTGCTGATACAAAACGGCACCGTCATAGGCTCGAGCTTAGTCGGGCAGTCATTTAGCGACCCAATATACTTTCAATCAAGGCCGGTCAACGTGTCTAATTGGGGGCCAAATAACCCCGCTCTCATTACGAACGTCAGTCAGCGGGTTGCCTATCAGAAGGCGCTCAACCCGACGATTAACCTCGTGCCGATCGACTTAGTAACCCAGTCCGGATCGGGAGCTGATCCCAACATCTCACCGGAAAGCGCCCTTTTAC
>CAYHCZ010000040.1:0-13151 GCA_964355295.1 uncultured Methanomicrobia archaeon | reverse complement strand
ATGGGTGCTGCATCAAGCTCCTCACCGACAGGCAATCGGTCGCAACGCGCTGGGGTGAGAGCTTCTATTTTATGTCACAAAACATTCGGTCGCACGGGCGCCTGTATGTGGTTAGCGATCCGGGGGAAGAGAAGAACAAGGTGTGCTACGATCCTCAGTCAAAGACTGCATTCCTATTAAACTTCGACTATTACGGCTGGATCAAGTCGCTTGCGTTGAGCGTTGCAGGAGACATCCTTGAAGACGAACACGACATCTACTCCATACACGGCGCCTGTCTCGACGTAAATGGGCAAGGGGTGTGCGTTATCGGCGAATCAGGAGCCGGAAAGACGACCCACACCTATGGTTTGTTGAGACACCCGGAGGTGCGCGTCGTTTCAGATGACTGGTGCTTTGCGCGGAGTTATGGGCGAGACGTACTGGCCTACAACTCGGAAAAGAACTTTTACATACGCGCAGATCTCGCTCAGATCTGGCGTGAGTTTACGTGGCTGGTTGAACACTCGGAATTGGATAGCGAGGGCCGCTCTGTCGTCGATCTTCGACTAGCGATAGGAAAAGGACGCATCCTGCCCCTGACGACGCTTACCAAACTGATTATTCTTAAGCGTGATACAACCGATCCGGAAGTGGTACGAGAGCTCACGGCGGCCCAAGGATTGGCGCTGCTTGAACGCCACAACTATTTCAATCCACACTTGCTTGTCACCACTCCGTTCAAGCGAACGCTTCGGAAGGCATTTTTTCACGCGCTACTTCAAAGAGTCGCAGTGCACGTAGTGAATACGACCGACGAACCGGAGCAGAGTCAGGAGCGCATACGAACGCTGGTCGGATTGTCCTAACTCGCCCGTTCTGTGCGTGAGCATGGACGGTGCACGCTGAGCCTCAGGAGCGGACGACGATTATGCGACAGGAGACGTGCGCAACGCATAACATCTCGCGCGCGCATCTCACTGTTCCAGGCGAGGTGATACGTATAGCACGTTTTGACGATACCGTCGTTGCGGCGGTAGAGACGGTACTGCCGAGCGTCGTCAACGTGAGCGACGTCACGCTCATTAACGACGCCTATATGCACGTGCATCCGGTCCAAGGGGTCGGGACAGGCATCATCATCCATCCTGATGGATACATTATGACAAATGCTCACGTGGTACTCGGGGCAAACGAGATACAAGTGACGTTGCAGGACGGGCGAACGTCTCGCGCGGAGATGCGCGGCATCGATACCATGACGGACATCGCGGTCATTCACGTCGACTATCACACTCTTCCGGTGCCCGAGATGGCAAAAGGCGCCGAGGTTAAAATCGGTGCCATTGCGATGGGAACGCCCTTCGGGCTTGTTGGCGGGCCGACGGTCACGGTCGGCATCGTGAGTGCCCTTAACCGGTCCATTCAAACGCAGGTCACGTTCATGGAACGGCTCATTCAGACTGACGCTGCCATCAACCCAGGCAACAGCGGTGGCCCCTTAGCAAACAGCGAGGGGAAGGTGATAGGGATGAACACGGCAGTCATACAGTTCGCCCAGGGGATCGGATTCACCATCGCGATAGCGCCGGCGATGTGGGTCGCTAAGCAGCTCATGGAAAAAGGCGAGATCGTGCGTCCGTGGATTGGCATTACCGCTGTCGATCTCAATCCGCAGATAGTGGAATACTACAAGATCCCGGTCGAGCGTGGCGTGCTCGTCACCGGCGTGATGGTACACAGCCAGGCCGCGCTCGCGGGGATCCGGTCGGGGGACATCATAACGTGGATGGGGGGACGTGAGATCAACAACGTCACCGACGTGGTAAAGGTGATAAACGCGCATAACGTCGGGGACGTCGTCGATGTGGACTTCATTCGCGAGGACCAACGACGTAGTGGTCAGATGACGCTCGAAAAAGCGCCATCAGCGCAGCCCCCAGAAAGCATGCGCTAAGCGCGCTTACGTTATCGTCTGATGACGACGATCAGCGTTGCAGGAGCACCCGACTCGGCGTGATCATCGCTGGCAAAGGTCACCATGTGACCCGTCGGCTGGTGAACACTTATTTCTGTGGAGAAAAGCTCGTGCGATCACGTGGACGCGCTGAACCCCGCAAAAGTGTCTGGCCGCTCGCTGCACAGATCAAAAGGGATTTTTAGAAAGAAGCTCAGATAATGGGCAGATAATCGAAGGAGTCACACTATGACAAGCGTAGTTGATATTGAAGGCGTCGGTGCAGCATCCGCGCAAAAACTGGATACGGCGGGCATCAAGACGTTAAGGGGCTCCTTGAAAAAGGCGCTACCCCCAAAGGCCGCACAGAAATTGCCGAAAAATCAGGCATCAGTGAAAAACTGATTTTAGAATGGGTCAATCGTGCCGATCTGAGCCGCATTTCCGGCGTCGGTACCCAATATGCAGACCTGTTGGAAGCCGCAGGGTCGATACCGTTCCCGAACTGGCGGCCCGCAACGCAGTAAACCTCTGCAAAAAACTTGGAGAGGTTAACGCCGCAAAGAAGCTGGTTCGCAAACTGCCCACAGAAGCGCAAGTGACCGATTGGGTCGATCAGGCTAAAAAATTACCCAGAGTAGTCAATTATTAAACCCCTTTCGCTGGCAACGTTAACGGATGAGCGAAGGCTTTAACATGCTTCTCGTTGTTTTTTGGTGAACGTCGCTACACTAGTCGACGGAACCAGCACGGTAGCCGGATGCCCCGACGTGCGTGCTCCGCGGCCACGAGAGAGCGCTTCTCTTGCAGCGCCGCACGGTACGCTCAACACATGCTCTCTACTTTCGGTAACCCAACTGATCGCGATCGTAATGATAGAAGACGTTCTCAACCGGGTTGTAAGGCGGCTCGAGGTAAACGTCGTAGGTCACCAGGCAGAGCGCGTGTATCGCCGATTGCTGCGCCACTTGCATGCTGTACTCAGGAGCGCCGCTGAAGGTGAGATCGGACTTGAAGACGTCGAGTGGTCTGCCAAGCTCACGATAAAAATCGATTACCTTACGTAAAAGCTCTCCTGACTGCCGCTGGGAAGGGGAGAGAATAGGGATAAGGACTTTCGGATTGAGGAGCGCGTGATGAAGCGCGAGTAGGGCGACGATGGTCGACTTTCCCGACTGCCGCGAGCAGTTGAGGATGACTTGCTTGTTGTGGGACGTGAGCAAGTCGCGCTGCCAGGGGTCTGGTTCAATGTTGAGCTGCTGAGCAAAAGTGACCGGGTTTCATCGAGATATGAGGCCGTGTTACCTCGACTGGCCTTCTCTGTAGCTAAAACGAGAGAAAGTGTTCCAATTGTTAAAAAAGGCAATATTGACAAAATAGACAGTATATGACATACTAATGTTGCTAAATCTTTTATACTATCATACCAAGGTGAGGACTCGGAAATGAAGTATGCCGCAGCGGGACGGTATCGCTTGCGGCAACCCCTCTACTCGTTTTTTTTGTGAGAGGCTTGCTCTCGCGGTAAAGGGACCCTCGGCCCTACCATCGCTACGCTAGCTGGCTCTCCATCAAGCGGTGCAGTTGCCATATCAAAAACAACAAACAGTAAGCAAAGCGTGACGCTATTCGTTGCGGACAACGAAAATAGACTAGCTAAAATGGAAACCTTCACATTTCCACTCAGTTGACAACTACCGTCGCGGAAGTGATAGAGGTGCAAGATAAGAATGAAAAAGACGAGCCAATGCCGTTACAGCTTTTTGGACGCAGCGCTTGGAGTTTGGGTGTACTCTACAACAAAGAAACAGGAGCCTACTTTGTCCCTTGGCTTGCTGACGAGCATTTTCCTGAGAAAGGTATAGCTGCCCAGACTAAAAAGCTAGTTGAAATAGATCGAATAAAAAGGGCATTTAACGATTACGGAGGATACCTTACCGCTATACTTGACACGGGAATTATGAAGGATCATCCCTTTTTGAAGCCGCATATCGTTGAAGCCGTTGACTTCACAGGAGAAGGACCCGAAGATCAAGATGGGCACGGATCAAATGTCGCAGTTTTTCACATGCTAAGTGATCCTAGCGAGAAGATTCTTAGCATCAAGGTGAAGGGATCAAAAGTCCCGGCAGCAGATGAGCCTGAAATTGTTGCCAACGGGATAAAATATGCGGTTAGCCGGGGAGCAAGAGTAATTAGCCTAGCAATAGGCTGGCCGGTGCCATGCAAACAAGTCCGTGGCCACGAACTGATATGCGAGGCAATCAGAGAAGCGATTGAACATCTAGTTTTAGTATTCGTCGTTGGTGAAGCACAATGTCCTGCCGAATGCCACAAGAATATATGCGTTATGGGTCAAGAGCTTGAAGGGAAGGAGCTGTCACTCGTCACTCCTACTTTTACTCACCACCACGATGGGGCACCCATTCCCTTTATGCAGTTCGAAGAGTGGCAGCAAGCCATGCAAATAGAGAGAAATAACGCTGCATTAGCCTACGCTACGCAAGGAGAGCAAGAATTACGCGCAGGAAAATACAAGGAAGCAATGGACTTCTTTGACGATGCTCTTGCACTAGATCCCAGACTAGACAGAGCGTTGGATAACAAGGGTATTGCATTCTTAGCTCTTGAAGATTATGATGGAGCAATGCGATGTTTTGATCACGTTCTTCAGTTGGAGCCGGAGAACTATTTTGCTTGGGCAAACAAAGGTTCGGTATTTGCTCATCTTGGCAAGCACGACGATGCGATCAGATGCCTAGATGTGTCGCTGGCACTTAAGCCAGATCTTGTTGTCGTACTTTTTGATAAAGCTATGTCGCTAGCGCAACTCGATAAGTGCAATGAGTGCATAGAATGTTGCGACAGAGCCTTGCGATTAGACCCTTCCAACGCTTACGTGTGGTATTTAAAGGGACTGATGTTGGAAAAATTGGGGCAATGCGACGAAGCCAAAAGGCAGTATGCTCAAGCAATAGAACTGGACTCTGAGATTGCTGAAAAGTGGAAGCAAAAGATGTGGATAGCGTAAGCAGCCGCTTACTACTAGTCAGAATCAGAAAGGATACACTCGTAATATGGAGGTTAAAACATGGAGGACGAAGGTGTTGCTATCGATGAAATTATCGTAAAGGTGAAGAAAGCAATTAGAGACGTAGAGGAACAATCTCTTAGGGAGGACATGCAATTCAAGGTCGATAAGCTAGAACTCACTTTGAAGGCCTTTAGTTCAAAGGACGTAGGCGGAAAAATAACATTCAAAATACCGATAGAGTTTGGTTTTGGGGCTAAAATAACGGATCAAAAGATTCAGACGATCGCTCTCTCTTTCGTGCCAGTTGAAGAAATGCACATGTTTGGACGCGAAGATATAGAAAAAGATCTCGTAGAGGCTATCCACGCAATTAAAGAAGGGATACGGAACGCCGCTGAGGAGTCTCCGAAGTTCAAGCTGCAGGAGGCACAGGTTGGGCTGGACTTTGTGTTGGACAAAGAGGGAAAGATCTCAGTGATAGCTCAAGGAAGTGGTGAATCTCAAATAACTCACTCATTAAAACTCTATATGAGTTCTATAGACCCTAACCTAGCTGCATAAACGTGGATTGCCTACACGCCTACTTGGTGCATCAAATATATTTACAGCTTATAAGACATTGGCTAGTATACCATTTCGAAGCAGATGGGTTAACTCCTCTTGATTTATATTTAGTCGCGGTAGGCTAATCATAATACCTAAATGGCAGAGCTGAGTTTGCTCGTTAATATGCTAGCCACGGAGCAAAAACAATGTTAAGACATAGTGCTGCCGAAACACGAGCTATTGGAGATTTACCGTACTAAAATCTCGAAACACCACGCAAAAACTGGTTACAACTATCCCACAATACGCTTGCTCCATATATTCGAAGCGTTAGCAGGACTACCAACAAGAATCTTTCAGACTGTTCATGAAGGAGCACTAGCCTTTCTGGTGGTCATATCGCCTAACGAAAAGGCCTCAAAAAGCTCAGAATCCCCCGCCTTGACATGGCGGAGGTCGCCGGTCCGAATCCGGCCGAGCCCATCGTTCTTCTTCGTTTTCGCACAGGCTATCGTTTTCTTTTAAAACAAGAAGTGATTTAAGCACGCGGATCTCAGATTCCAAAACAGAGAGACGAGCATTAGCACCTGTTTCTTCCACATGTTTTAAAACTTCTTCACTCTGTTTTAAAACACTGTCACGTTTTGGCTTGGCTTGGTTGGTAACGATCAAAAAAGCACGTTTTCCCCCACGTTCAGTTTCAAAAATTTCAGCGGTGTCGCCGATTACATCAGGCGATAGCTATCCCTAGATGCACGCCAAAATACACTCGAAAAAGCGGAAGTTATCTTCTCAAGAAGGTGACGAACCATCCTAATTAGCACAAGGAGATAAAAACGGCCGAGGCGGAGGCCACTATGGCCTTCGTTAGTCTTCGGACGTCTAAGTGCGGTAGTTGTTAATTGAACGATCGTAATACTTTGGCCGCATCCGACCAAAGTGAGAGTTCACAAAAATGAGGAACGCTGGAGAGGTCATGATCATTGCACAAAATGATGAAATTGTTCACAAAAACGTCCTCTCGTATATCGTCAATCAAATGTGCTTGACCGACGCAACCCCTTACGTTACTTCAAAAAATCGTTGTTTCAAAAAAAATGTTTAGGTGTGGGTGTTTGCGTCTGAATACTTCAGCGCGTAAATATCAGTCCACTTAGAACCGTTCATGCTAGACACTGCGAAATATATCACTCCGCTTGGGTGAATGCATATGCCCTCGATTTCGTCGTAGTGACCTTCAAAATTCGGTGCATCCCACTCACCAATGCGCCGCCCTGTGAGCGAGCTAAAAGCCGTAATGAAGTTATCGTACGTATATACTATTTCGCCAGGAGGGGATCTCGAAAGATATACCCGCCCGTTCTTAGAGAACACCGCCCCTTGAAGGCTGGTAAGGTGATCGGGGGAACCATCATCCTTACACAAAAGCAAGTCCTTTTTGTCTATCCATGGCGCACTTACTTCCTTTGGCCATTCAGACGGATTATTCATCGCCTTATAAAATTCGCTAACGTCATATGCTTTCAGTCTGTCGACTTCACCGGCATCGTTCGTATACAAGTAACCATTGAACGGGTTAATAGCGCAAAAACCGCAATCGTCGTCTTTGCAGTCCAAGATTGCAAATGCGACGATGTTTCTTAGTTCGGAATCGAAGGCAACGAGCGTTGGCGGGCCGTAATCCGTGTCCTCGCTTTCTATCGGGGCGAATATCAGCCCGTTGTAGTATTCTGCTGCCCCGATGTGATCAATCTCCATCGTTGTCATCGGTTTCGTCGACGTCGCTTTTTGCAATATGTCTGAGATCTCCTCGCGCGTCAGAGACATGCCCGTCTCGTGAAGCGTGGAATCGTAGAGGTCGCCGTCCGCGGTTTGGCACTCGAAGATGCGGAACCTGACCGATACGACCCACTTGTTCCGTTCGCTGATGAACGTTATGCCTTGGCCTTCCGACTCTCCAAACATGTCAATTTTTTTGAGCTTCAGTGTACTCAAATCTGGGAGCGGTAACGTAAGAATACGCTCCATTTCCCGCAAACTGCTTTGCCAAAACGTAAATACGTCCCGGATGCTGATAAACGGCTTATGCGTTGCATCTTGGAACGCTTCCCGCATACTTGATTCTGCCATGGTCTCTCCGCAGGCGTTTTAGCTCGTCCTCGATGAGGAAATGCGCTTGATTATGTCCTGCCCTCTAACGCTTTTACTCGTACCTCCAGATCGTCTATCTTTGTTGAGAGGGCGCTTATTAAGTCTGGAAGGTTTCGCGATATCTCAGTAGTTCCGTACGGGGTTTGCAGACGGATTAGGTGTACGATATCGTACGCAGACAGCTTGGTAGCTTTTGTCTCTCCGGTACACAGCAGTTCGTCAGCATTGATTTTCTGAGTCGTGAGATTTCCCTCAATTATAGTTCCGTGGACAGTCCCGTCCGCATCTTTGCGAGCTTGGATTATCGTGCCTCCGGTGTAATCACCGCTATAGTTGAGAATGAGTTTGTCTCCTCGCCCGTGGGCAATAGCACGCCTCTGACCACTTTGACCCATTTTGCGCTCGGGATCGCCATAATCGCCAGCGTCGATGATAAGATCGGCGCCGTCGAGAAAGAGCTGCCAACCTGTTATGCGAACGAGGTCATTTTCCAATTTCACGTCTGTCTGTTTGCCCATGTTTTGCCTCCTATGCAGATTCATTTGCTAAGTTCGGGAGCGCAAAGCCTTGGGGGGATGAAATTGCCGCTATTTGAAGCCTACTGCCTTGACATCTAGCGTTACCTTCGTCCAATCTGACACGGCGACCAGCAGGTCGGCGCTTCCGGGCAGACTGAAACCTTCAACCTTGTTATTGAGCGGTATTTTTGATTTTTTATCAATGGTGAAGGCGCGAACGCTCACCGTTTTGTCTCCGCTTTGATTGCCAACGCGCACTAAAGACATTTCCGGCGAAGTGGTAACATCTACAGCAGCGTCGGGGCCCCCACCTATCCCCTCAACGGCAACAGCACGCACGTAGTCGCCTACTTGGCGTGCTAGGGTGAAGGTACACGTCTTCTCTGAGCCAGGCGTGAATCGAAGCTGTGTGTAATCGGCGTTTATAGCGAGCTCATCCTTCTGACCTGCGCTTGTTTCTACGTTCTCAATCGTCAATGAAACCCCGTCGGGAGAGATTGAATTGAAGCTGTAGCGGCCGTCGGCAGTGCCCACGATCGTTCGTGTGAGCGGGACACTTCTCGGTAGCAAGTAAGCTCCTTTCACGAGGTAGCAAGGGGCGCTGCCTGGGATCTCAGAGTAGATTTTGGAGTCAATCACACCCGTGTGCAAGCCCGCTTCGTTCGTTATTTGCAGGTCGGCAGGAGACAGCAGAAAGTCGATTATGAACGTGAGGGCACCGAATAGTCCTCCGAAGGGCAAATCATGATCAGCGAGGTAATACTGTCCGTTGGTCATCAAACCTAAGGTGATTCCGTCTTGACTCGAAAATGTCTTGCTTCCGTCCTCAAAGAAATCGAAGTCGAAGTGATCCTGATTCCTTCGAAATACGAGCCTGCAGTTTTTTGACTCAGGAAGGTTACAGTCCCACACCTGCAGCTCGACACCGTTCGGATCAGTCGACGTGCTGCTCTTATCGGGTGTCAAACTCGGCCCGGGGTGCCCCTCTGGATAATTAAAGCGAATCGGCATCACGCAGTGCGACTTCCCAAGCTTGTCGAAATATCCTGCATCCCAAATGTCTCCTGAAGGAATGAAGAAAAGGAGCGGGGCATTATTTCGGTCACAACCGCGAAGGAACGTACCTTCAATCTCTCTATAGGTTTTTTCGACTCGGGCTTCTCCTTCCCTTCCTTGGTCGTGCAAGCGGAGCAAGGTTTCTTTGCTCAGCAGTTTTCCGTGGACCGCAGTAAGCAACTTATGAACAGCCGGTAGCGTTATCGTGGGAGTGTCCGTGTAGCCTTGCCAGAATCGATCAACGACAATGCTCGACATGGCCGTACAGAAACCCGTTGCAAGCCCGTCACACTTTTCTCCTTTCAGGAAGTATTCATAGAACCTGAAAAATGCAGTAGTAAGAACGGGGTGGCCGAAAACAGGGTCGAGAAGCTCGTGCCATACCTCAGCGGTCCCAAACGTATCTTCGTACGTGCTCCAATCCGGGACACCGCAAGCAGGGTTCACGAAGGACAAATTATGCTGTCCGAATTTGAATGGGACCTCGAGAATGCGTGGTTTGACCGCTGATTGAGCATTACTTACCATTCCATCAGGATTACGCACTTGCAGCGTCGTAATGCCCCCTGCAGAGCCGTGGCCGCCTGTTCCTGGCATCTTAAAGTCTAATTCTGTGGCGCTTTTCCAATTCGCAGGGTTCGCGGCGCCGTCAATCAGCACAGAAGCTCCGTTGAGAAAAGCGTGTCCAGTCAAGGCGACTTGATCTCCTTCGTGAAGGAGCCCCACGAACGTGTCTAGCTGCGGTTTCACCCATATCGTCTGGCTGTTGCTTACCGTCTGTCCATCAACGCGACGCACGAATATGCTTTTCTGTCCGCCACTGATGGGAATAGGAACGGTAACCGATAAGCTTCCGTCGGTGTTGGCGTTATGCGGCACTGTGTTGCCATCGAGCACAACATCGTCACTAGCAATAAACTGGGTCCCTCGCAAGATGAGCTGATCTCCGGGGAATATTTGGCTTGGAATTACGTCAGACAGCCACGGTCTCGTAAGCTGGGCGTCCCACGCCTCTTGAGTGAACTCTTCAAAGTTGTTCCACCCGTCCGTGCCTGGCTTGCGACCGTCCGCGCCTGCAGGGCCTGGCTGGCCCTTCGCCCCGTTGACCCCATCGTCTGCCTTACAGTGCTCGCCTGAGCCACTGCGGCCCCCTAAGCCGCCGTTACCGCCTTGTCCTCCTGCGCCTCCGCGACCTAGCTGGCCGCCCTTGTTCTGAAGCTTAAATTCTTTTGCTTCTACTGTCGCAGCGAGCGTGCCCTCCAACACGTTAATTGAAATCGTGCCACCATGTCCGCCGTTACCGCCTTGTCCTCCTGCGCCGCCGTTCCCGCCGTTCCCGCCGTTTCCGCCATCGCCCGCTTCAGACCAACAACGATATCCAAAACACCACCAGTATTTACCATAGTCACCGTCGCCGCCATTGCCGCCACTACCGCCGGGCTGTCCCTTGCCTCCTTGACGCCCATCCTCTCCGCTGAGATCAATGATCGGCACCGCACTCATATCTTTGACCCATATCTCTAGGTTTGGTGCGTTGGTACCTTTAGCGCCTTCAAGGCCGGCCGTGCCTGGCAAACCGTCTTCCCCGTCAAGTCCGTCCCGTGAATCAGGCTTAGTCATAATGCCTTCGAAGCTTCGCCCATCGAGATCGGGGTCACGTTGTCGCGGCGGTGTTGTTATACCCGGGCGGAGCCACGTGATTTTCGCGTTGTTGCCACAGATGATTTTTTCGGCGATGATGTACAGGGTCTCGACATCAGGCGCAATACGTAGCTCCTGCTCTGTGAGATCAAGAACGCCAGCGATGATCACGGCGTTGTTCACGTCCGTCACTGTACTGTAAAGTGTGGGCGCCGGCGGTGAAATCGTAGGCCAGAGCGTTGGATGCAGTGATTTAAGGTTATCAATAACTGCAAAGTCCACCAGTTTGCGAACGTTTTCTTCTTCTACAAACACCTCTCTAGCCGTTGGTGCGAGCGCCGCAACTCTGATATTTGCGTCAAGAAGCGATTTTGCAGCCACGCCCTTCAGCACCTCCTGCGACGCCCCCCTCTGGCGCCGTCCTCTGCCAATCGTGCCAATACGACCGGCGCGACCACTCATCTCTCGCACTACTTTCAATCGGTCGAGAGTACGCTCCGGTGGGTGAGTGGTTACCGGGAGTTTTTGCAACACAAGGGCGCTATTTTGGTTTGGCAGGTACTTAGCCAACAGATCGCGTTGTTCTACGGGTCCACCTATATCAAACACTTGCTTAGCAGCCGCCGCAACTGCTGACCAGTCGATCGCGCCAAATGGTGACGATTCCTTGCGCGGTCCAACGAGTACGCGACCTCTTGTCATCTCCGTAGGTACGTTTATACGTAGAGTATCTAAATCAGATAGCCTTTCGACTCCAGCGGCGTTCATTTTGTCTCTGATGGGCTGCAAGCGCGTATAGCTTTCATCAGTTACTAAATTAACAAAAACTAAGGCAAGTCCCGTTGCCGCCTTTATTCCCGCCTCAATGACTGCGGCTGCTTGCGCCTGTTGCTCAACTAACTGTGGTGACATAGTGCCCGCTCTGATCTGAAGGTCGGCGATGTGACCGATGAAGGGATTTTGTCGCCCGTCGACCCCGGCACCAATCTTGAATCCAGATTCACCAGCCTTTGCGATTGGTTGAGAGACCGAGGACGCCCCAACCGTTTTGTTGTCGATCAGTAGTTCCATTTGTCCCGTTTCGTCGCGCGTCAATCGCACCGCGCTCGGCTTGTTCTGCTCGAGCACGACGCTTCCGCTGTCGACACTTTTCCATCCGTCCGCCGTGTACACAGATCCCACGAGTCTCGCTTGCTCGTCGATGAACAGGGCAATTCCGGGGCTCTCTGCCTGGACGATGTCACGACGTTGCTGACCGGCTTGTTCGGGTTCAACAGTCGCTTCTATGGTGAATGATTGAAGCTCATCCAATTTCTTGAGATGGGCGAGTTCGATAAACCCATTTTCAATGCGAACACCTGCTTTATCAGGTATAACGGATGCGTTTACCGAATTGGAAAGCGCAATCCCGTGGACGGACCCGTCAACCGGCCCTAACTTATCCCGAACTAGGTGAAACAATACTGTTGATGCCATGATTATCCTTTTCCTAAATGAGAGCTTCACCGTCGCCTCTGCTTTCGGCTTCGTTGAGGGATTATTCAGGTGCTCGCTGTCGCCAAACAGAATGCGAATCGTCGCGTGACGAACCCTCGACAGGGTGCTCGCTTACGTGGAAAAAAAATTACAGGATCTATGAGGGCGCGGCTGTCGATCTGACAGTGATACTCACAATTAATTGCCTCTTGCGACGTAGATATATATATACTTTAGTCAGCTTTAAATACCAAAATTATCCTAATTAGGCAATATTGTGCTGGTTGAGCAACTTCTGTCATTAATTTGTTTCAGAGCGATTTCGTGCGCTATGAGCATAGCTGTGGCGACACAGAATATTCTTTTTCTCTCTACCAGCCAACGTCACAAGATTAACTTAGAGAACAGATAACGCGCTTGATATGCTAGCTGTTGATCAATTGCATGAAACGCATATCGGTTTGCAAAAAAAAACGAGGATGGAGATTCGCCGCAGCAAAATCTCACTGCATCGCGCAAAAGCAGGTTACGACTATCCGACGATCCGGCTACCGTATACGTTCTCGAAACTTGCCGGCCTAACCACGCGAATCTATCAGATGAAATACAATGGATCACTGGCCTTTCTCACAGTTATATCGCCTACCGAAAATGCTTCAAAAACCCCCAAATCCTCCGTCTTCACACGTCGACATTAATCTTGTTGACCACGCATTACTTGGCCTAATAAACGGTACACGTCTATATCAGACGGGGGTCGCGCGTTGTGAAAGAACGGGTGTACCTTTGTCGT
>CAYHCZ010000039.1:0-13204 GCA_964355295.1 uncultured Methanomicrobia archaeon | reverse complement strand
CGAGCCCATAAGCCGCGGGCCCTATTACGAAGCCGATTGGGCCGAGGGCAAAAATGGGTGCCGTGAAAGCGAGGATCGTAAGTGCTTGTGGCACTCTGCCTGTACGGTGAGCCCACAAAGGAAGGATATACAGGCCCGTCAGTTGATCGAGCACGGCCCAACTGAAGACGAGGAGCACTATTGCCCTGATGGGATCTCCGATGAGCAGGTAGTATAGCGTGAGGGGAACGTATATGATTGCTCTCCCGATGACCGGAATGAGCCCAAAAATGGCAATGAGTATTGCAAAAGTAACGAAATACGGCACTCCAAGGATGGCGTAGCCGACCGCAGCAAAAAGGCCACTAACAAGGCTCGATCCAAGATTAACGACGTAGAGCGAGTAATATATGCTTTGGAGATGTCGTAAAAACTGATGTACGTTGCTTTGATATGCGGCAGGCACTAACGAAACTAACTCATCTAGGAAATCGTGTCCGCGAAGCAGGACATAGTAGAGGAGCAGAGTAACGATTATGAGCTCGACGACATAGAGCGGAATGTTTGGAATAACCCGCTCAATTATCCCTATTAAACTCGCAAGGGCGTCTTTCAGAATTGTGGATAATATCGGGGTGATCCTATCTTGTATGACTGTAACTTGAAGACTCTCGCTTATGCGAGCGCTAAGATTCTTGATAAGGCCTTCGAAACCTTGGTTGAGGAGTTCATTTAGATTCTCAGATGAGATAGAAAGACTCGCAATCTCACTATAGAGGATGTAAACGATGTCTAATAACACAAAGGCGAAGGCCGCAAAAATGGACATTATGACGATCAGAATCGCGCTTCGTCGTCTATGTATGCGTTTTTCGAGCCAAGCTGTGGGATATTGAAGTATAAACGCAAGCAGAAGCGTCACAGCTATTACATTAAAGAACGGCCACGAGATAAAAACGAGTACCGCTAAAACAAATGCTGCGATACTTAGCAGAATTAGCCTGTCGCGTTGTTTTCTATCCATAGGTTGGTGCGAAACTCCTCCTTCAACCTGACCGTTCACTTAAGATCAATTTTTCTATGTATATACATCGGTAGCGTTATTACCTCCAGCCTCTTGTTGTCATTATATGGATAAGCTCGAAAGGATCTTCGAACTGCAAGCAAGCTTTGATAAATCTGTGCAAAATCGGCCCCCTTTCAGTGAGTGGAATAAGGAAGACCGGGTCGTCGCCCTGCTCGGGCACCTTATACAGGAGTCGTACGAGACGCGAAATTCGCTTGGTGTTGTCTTAACTGGTGACCGAAAGTGGTGGAAACAGCAGATATTGACTGAAGCTAAGTGGTGTAATGTCCATGAAGAGCTTATTGACTGCTTACACTTCTTAGTGTCTGCGATGATCAGTGCTGGTTTAACCCCACACACGGTCATCGAAGCTTATGAAAAAAAGAACTTTGAAAACAGAAAGCGGCAAACTGAAAACTATTAGATTTTGATTTTTCCGTACCAGCCGCCCCTCCCTACAAACTCGAAGTCAATAGCGTCTTTTCTAAATCGTTCAAGTACCTCACCTAGTTGTGGGTGGTGTTGCTTCACGCTCGGCAAAGGCGTATCGATCAAAATAGCTATCTCGTTTCCAAACTGCTGTATCAGTGCTTCGTAAACGTTCTTAACGTTTAGACGTTGAGACTGCTTCATTGCTCTTAATATCTCCATGAGCGGAACGACGTGTTTATATAGTGGCCGTTGAGCTAGTGAGACCTTGTGGCTCTTGAGCGCTAAGAGACGTATTCGATCTTTCACTCCGATTTTGAGAGGTCCCCCACATGCTGGGCAGGTTTTCAGAAATTCCCCTTCAATGCTGATATCTTCCAAATTGTACGCTTTTTTGCAACGGCGGCAGCCTGTCAAATGGTATTTGCCCTCACGTGGATCGAGACCAACGTTGAGGACTATTTTCCGGCCGTTGACGCCTTGAAAAGCTCTATCGATCTCGCGAAAACTTGCTCGATGTAAGTAGAATCGTGTTATCTCTCTGCCCAGTTTATCTGGTGACGGTGAGTGGGCGTCGCTGAACGATACGAAGGCACACGAGTCCAATTCCGCTATTTCACTCGCCATTTGGGTGTCAGCGCTCAATCCAAGCTCTAAGAAGGTAACGTGCTTTGCGTGCTTTCCATAGCAATCGTGGAGGCTGTCAAAAGCCGCATACATTGAGGTCCACGGCGTGAAGGCGTGTGAAGGCCCGATAAGTGCGCCGACGCTACGAGCTAAGCCGAAAAGGCTTTCGGGCGATATTTTAAGCTGTGGTCTGCCGCTTGTAAGTTGGGAATACCCGCCCTCCAATATGATATCGTGCAGCTCGTAAGCCGAAGAGACACTCGGGAATAATAACAAGTGGTGAACACGGCCCCCGATCGTTGTTTCGACTTCAGTTTGAATTATGTATGACACTCCTTCAAGCTCATAACGGTCTCCAATTTTTTCTAGATTCGATTCAAGCTCATTGAGCCAAGGCCTGTACAGGCTATCACCCGTTCCAAGTAGGTCAATGCCTTTGATATGAGCCGCTTCACTCATGTGTGGCAAGTCCATTTTGGGGCTCGTCCCTATGCTGAAACGTGAATGCAGGTGTAAATCTGCGTTAAACTGTTTCATCGCTTGCCATTTCACAAAACATATATAAATAGATCACAACAGCGCTCTTTCAACTTTAGCTGGCGCAGTTTTTTAAATCAAGAGAAAGAGTATACATAACGGAAGGCAACAAGTCTGAGGCCCTATGGATCAAATTTTCACAGCAATAACAACGGCAGCGAATGCTTTAGCGAAAACAGTCAATGCGACGCACGTTTTTGTGATCTCAGACGTGCCCTGCAATGAGGTGCCATTTGATGTCCCTGCAACCTTTATCACAACCTCTTCGCTTGCTGAAGGAGTGAGCGATGAATTGCGGGACTTTTTGCGCGAAGGCGGCACCAGCAACTTAAACGCTAATATCATTGCCCCTGCGTTAAATGATTTCGCTCTTGTACAAGACGTTGCTACTGCTGCTTATATTGATGACATATTAGACGGTGGGTTCATTTTGGGGGTACTATGTCTATCTAACTTATCATCGATCGTTGTGTGCGATGTCAAACAGCTCGCAACTGTGAAGACAATCGACAAAACGAGCGAACGTGTTGATCCAGCCGTGCTAAAAGCCGTATTGCGTTTGGCTCTCGAATTAGGTAGGGAAGGAAGAGAGGGTAAGAAAGTAGGAACCGCGTTCATCATCGGAGATACCAGCGAGGTGTTGAAGAGATCTCATCAGCTCATCCTCAATCCATATAAAGGTCATTCTGAGGAGACGCGAGACATCAAGAATCGCGCTCACTGGGAAACCATTAAAGAGTTTGCGCAGATTGATGGCGTGTTTGTAGTCGACGAGAAAGGTGTGATAATTTCGGCGGGCAGATATCTAGATGTTAACACAAAGTCAATCGAGCTCGAAGGATTCGGTGGACGACACATGTCAGCACTCGCAGTGACACGCGAGACGCACGCAATTGCGGTAACCGTTTCAGAAAGCGGGGGCACCGTCCGTCTTTTCAAAGACGGCATAGAAACCAAAATCGAATCGAGCGCCGATCTTCTCTTGCTTTTGCCCTGAAATGACGCTCTGCGCAAAAGATGAATCATAACGAAACTACCGATTTCGTAGCAAAGCGATCAGAACGGCTGTTTTTTTACCGGGCTCTCATTTTGTGCTGTGCTGGTTAAAAACCGAATGGTTAACATTCAGTTTTGCTGAGCCTATAAAAACGAAAAAATACAGGCACAGCGAAAGGAGTGCGGGGGGTGCGATTTGAACGCACGAACTCCTATGAGACAGGGTCTCTCACTCATATTGTGTAGTCCTAAGCCCTGCGCCTTTGACCTAGCTTGGCAACCCCCGCTATGTATTCTGATGTGTTTTGCTATTATTTAAAAATCTAGCTGTATAGTACGCTATTGCTATGAAAAGCGGCGTGAGCAGGAAAGTAAATGTAGCGATCAACGAGATTTCGCTTGTTGGAATGGGGGGGTGCGTGCCTAAGAAATAGTCGGCGAAATCGTTTGCAAGAAACCATACAAGGGCAACGACAGTCAAGCGATATTTAAGCTGTCGAATCAAGAGCAGTGGAAGGATAAATTCAGCCGCCATCATTACGTGCATGAGGACAAGCACTGTGTACAGGCTGCTGTCAACTGAAAAATAGAACGTGCTTAACCCCAAAACGATAACTACAGTCCACGTACCATATTTTGCCAATCCGACGGCCGTGATGAAGTTGATTAGATCGGAGCTACGCTTTGTGCTCGCGTACACAGCAAGAATTGCGGCTACTGACAATGTATACAGGGGGCAGTCTGGTATGAAGATCCAGGCAATGGGGCTCGCAGCTACGAGCTGATCCCAGTAGTAGAAGAAGCCGACCAGCGAACCGGCAATGTTGATTATAATAATCGTAATCAGGAGTGGGGTGTTTTCGACTATGCTGCGAAGCCTCACGTCCCGGATTCACTCCTAAGCGCTCTAGCTGGCACCCCACCGACAAAAGTGTCTCTAGCGATATCATCATTGACAAGCGAGCATGCCGAGACTGTGACACCACTTTCAATGACCACGCCCGCCAAGACTGTTGTATTTGCCCCTACCAAAACATTTCTACCGATTCTTACTGGGCCTTTTTTCCATTTATCTATTAAGAACTCGTGACAAAGCAGTGTAGCGCGATATCCAATGATGGAATTATCCCCGATTTCTATTAATTCTGGAAAAAAGATGTCAAAAGTGACTTCTAAACCGATAGAAACGTTCTCGCCAACTTTGATTCCTATTGAACGATAGAGTGAGTTTTTTATTCTCTGAAAAGGTAAGACCCCAGAGATGCGTATCACTAAGTAATTTAGAGCTACCCGTAGTGGGTTTCTAATTCTAGGCCATTCCCACATTGAGTTGCGCTCATATACTGCATACTCTGTCAGTCGACGCACGCAATATTCAAAGCATAGCTCTTGATTTATAGTTTTACCAAAACATTTAATTTCAATGGGAAAAGGATTCTGACTGTAATTTTTGCCATTTGTTGTATCATGAACTGCGGTGTAACGGGCAAGAGGCTTACCATGTTCGGATCTTCAGGAATTCGTGGGGTAGCCAACAAAGACCTCAACTCAGAGTTAGCGGTCATTGTTGGACTTGCGGTCGGATCGAGATGCAGATCTGCCGTTATTGGCAGAGATCCTCGAATAGCTAGCGAGATGATTGAATTTGGACTTATTTCCGGGCTCACCGCCTGTGAGTGCGACGTTACACGAATTGGCCTCGTGTCGACGCCGACGCTCTCATACGCAGCACGTAACTATGATTGTGGGATTATGGTTACTGCTTCACATAACCCGCCTGAATATGTTGGCATCAAATTGTGGAACCCAGATGGAACGTCGTTCAATAGCAAGCAGCAAAAAGACATTGAATCATCAATTATCGAAGCACAGTCGCGTCCTACGTACGCTGGAAATCGGGCTAGCTGGGACGCCATCGGGAAAATCGCATCTTATGACAACGCGATCAATGATCATAAGAGGGAACTACTAAGACATTTCAACCAGGTAAGCTCTCGAGTCGTCGTCGATTGCGGCTCAGGGACAGGAGCCACTATCACACCATATGTGCTCAGAGAGATGGGTTGTGAGGTCATCACTCTGAATGCACAGCTTGATGGATTCTTCCCCGCAAGAAATCCTGAACCCACTGAAAGCAATTTGAGCCTCCTCATAGAAGCTGTGCGACATTTTCACGCCGATATTGGTGTAGCGCATGACGGCGATGCTGATCGCATGATGGCGGTTGACCGCGGTGGTAGGTACGTAACTGGTGACGAGATGCTTGCGTTGTTTGGTTTGAACGAAGCGAAAAAAATGGCAGTTTGTCCAGTTGACGTCTCACGCATGGTTGATGACGTCCTCACCTGTCCTGTCCATCGAACGCGCGTAGGTGACGTTTATGTCGCCGAGGAAGTCAAGCGTTCGGGGGCGGACTTCGGAGGTGAAAGTAGCGGGAGTTGGATCTTTCCCAGCGTTTCATATTGTCCGGATGGCATCTATGCAGCGGCGCGAATCGTTTCAATTGCGGCTGAACAATCGATCTCTGAACTTATCGAACAGTTTCCTACGTATCACATTTTGCGAGGATCTTGTATGCACCGAAGTGACAAAGATCCGATGGTGGCGATAGCACAGGAACTACAATCGCTCAACTACGTCGAGATGACGACTGTAGACGGTGTGAAGCTTGATTTTGGGGAAGGCTGGATTTTGGTGAGAAAATCCGGAACAGAGCCAAAAATAAGGATAACTGCTGAAGCGCAAGACTTAGAGACGGCAAAAGGGCTCTACAGAACCGTCGTGGCCATAGTGAAGAGGCACCTGTAATGTTAGCAGTCATACTCGGCGCGGGTGAAGGAACACGGATGAGGCCGCTTACATACACCCGTCCAAAAGTCATGCTGCCGGTGCGAGGAATCCCCATAATTGAACACATCGTGAACTCGTGCGTCGAGGCACGCATCAAGCGAGTGATAATCGTAACTGGGTATCAGGGGGAAGTTGTTCGCTCTCACTTCGATGAAGCGCAGCACGGAGCTCAAATTGAGTACGTAACGCAAGAAAAACAGCGCGGGACGGCGGACGCAATTAGCCAGGTTAAAGACCTTATCGATGAGCGCTTTCTCGCTCTTAATGGCGACAGTCTTATAAGCCCCCTCACGTTGAAATCGCTGGCTAAGACCCAACAAGATTCGGCGGTTGTTATCGCGGCTAAGAGAGTGAAAGAGCCTACGCATTATGGTATAATCGACGTCGCTGGTGATACTGTTTTAAAAATAGTGGAAAAACCTAACAAACCTGCTTCAGATTTGGCAAACTTGGGCATTTACGCTTTTAAACCGATGATATTCGACGCTATTGCTCAGATTCATACGTCGGCAAGAGGCGAGTACGAGATTACCGACGCGATACAATTGATGATTAAAGAAGGTCATAAAGTGCGGTATCTTGACGTCAGGGAAGAGTGGATAGATATAGGGAGACCTTGGGATCTGCTTTATGCCAATGAACTCCTTCTCCAAACACTTGAATGCAAAAACGAAGGTATCGTCGAGCCCTTTGCAACCATAGAAGGCGCTGTGAAAATCGGACGTGGCACAATTGTCAGAAATGGCTCTTATATTATGGGCCCAGCAATAATCGGAGAACGGTGCGAAATAGGGCCGAACTGTTGTATTCGTCCTAGTACGTGTATAGGAAATGGAGTCAAGATCGGGAACGCTGTAGAAGTAAAAAACTGCATAGTTATGGACAACAGTCGAATTGGGCACCTATCTTACATTGGCGACAGCGTTATCGGACAGCGATGTAATTTCGGTGCGGGGACGGTGGTAGCCAACCTCCGTTTTGACGAGAAGCCCATAAAGGTCGCTGGAGTTCATACTGGGCGACGAAAACTTGGCGTCATTATGGGCGACGACGTGCACACAGGCATAAATAGCATGATAAATGTCGGGACTTCGATAGGTCCCGGATCGATGGTGGGCGTTGGTGCACTAGCTGCCGGATTGTATCCACCAGGGTCGCGAATCGAAGGGAAAGGACCTACGCACTGATAATGCGTGTCGCTCACTTTTAGATGATAAGCTATTTAGCCGATGGCGCTTGTTAGCAGAAAGGAGACGAGTTATGCGGATTGCTGTTTTTGTAGGAACGCGAGCGGAGCTAATAGGTATGGCCTCGTTTCTTAAGGAGATTGAAAAGAACGATGAGACTGAACTTATTTTCGCCCATACAGGACAGCACTTTGACCGCGGGATGTACGAAGACCTGCTAATCGATTTGGATCTTAGAGCGCCTGATTATAGCCTCTCGCTTGGGAACATGAGTTACAACAAGCAGATCTCTGCTATGATCAGTCAGATCGACGATATATTAGAAAAAGCACGACCTGATTTCGTGTTCGTTCAAGGCAATGTCATCTCCTCGTTTAGCGCAGCAATCGCATCTTCGATGAGATTCGTTCCCGTTGGCCATATTGAGTCGGGTTATCGCTCCTTGCGCGACGTGCACAGCGATGTTAGGAGAAAGGTAATCGAAATGTGCTCGACGCTATTCTTTCCAGTATGTAACACGGCCTATCTAAATTTGCTCGAAGAGTGCTACGATCCTGATTACGTCTACTATTTAGGGGATCCGCTAATAGATTCGCTCCTTGATTACAAACCAAGAGCCTTGAAAGCGGACTCTTTTGACGTATATCGCAAAGGTGAAAGGCAGCTTGCAGCATTCGCAGTGAGGCTGCCGTGGAACATCGGCAACCCTGAGGCGCTAGGTCGAATTGTAAAAGTTGCAGTTAATCTCGACGATTATGACGTCGTAGTGCTCTTGCATCCAAACACACGAAACCACCTTATCAAGTTTGGTCTGATGGACAAACTGAAATCGTTTGAGCATATCCATCTGATCAATCCCCTTCCTTACACAGATTTTTTACGACTAATGATGGACTGCAATGTACTAATCACTGATTCTGGGGGCCCTCAGAAAGAAAGCGCGATTTTGCAAACTCCTTGCATCACGCTGTCTGATAGCACCTATTATATTGAGACTATCGAAAACGGATGGAACAGGCTAATAGGCAAGAGTCCGGATCCTGGTGTCCTAACTGAAGCCATACGGTCGACAGCGTTAGGAACAACGATAGATGACCCTCTTTACGATGGAAAATCTTCAAAGCGTATAATTTCAAAAGTCGTTCAGCTTTTTGAAGAAGGGAACCTCACAATCTCACCGCAAGTGTCAAAAACGGGCTTTTATACCCACCTAACGTGTTTTTCGGAAGGGTTTATGGGTATGCACACGCTTGCTGCGTCTCAAGTTGAAGGACCTGTGCAGGCTATGTTTGATGAGACGGGAGCAATCACCCTGGATACTAAGCGAGCTCAAATAGTGCGTACATTTGGACCAACTAAGAAGACTTAATAACCTTAAAAAAAAGTAACATTCTAGATGATCGATAGCTATGAGCTATTTTTGCTTATCATTGCCACTCTTCTATCATTTGTAGTTACATTTGCTGCAGCGCCGCCGCTCATCTCGAGAATGAAATCTGCGGGTGTATTTGGTATCGACGTTCATAAAGTTGATAAGCCTCAAATCTCGGAAATGGGTGGTTTTGCAATTTACGCAGGGTTCGCCACATCATTAATCGTTGCTGCTTTTTTAGGAATAAGTCTAGAGCTGATATTGATCTCACTACTTGTTGTGACCCTATCAGCAATGGTGGGGGCTCTGGATGACGTAATGCACCTCGGTGCAAAGGAAAAGCCCCTCCTCGGTTTTTTCGCTGGTATTCCGCTTATATTAGCTGCTGGACATGATCCATATCTCTTTGTGCCTTTGGTGGGAATCGTGTGGCTTGGGCTCGTGTGGATCCCTCTTGTACCCTTTGCCGTTACCGCTGGAGCTAATGCTGTAAACACCTTTGCAGGGTTCAATGGAATGGTGATCGGATGTGGCACAATACTAACTTTTTGTCTGATAATCGTCGGCGGGGTGCTATTGCCGCCGACTAGTGATATAGCGGGGCTAATAATATTGGCGGCGCTACTCGGAGCGCTTGTGGGCTTTTTTCCATACAACAGGTACCCTGCCCGCATATTCTCAGGCGATATAGGGACGCTCTGCATAGGCAGTGCTATCGCCGTCGGCGCAATAGCGCTAAAAATCGAAGTTTTCGCTGTCATCGCGGCTTTGCCTTATATTATCAACTACGCAATGGTGCTGTTCTCCGTTGGAAAGGTTACAGAGAGCCACCTTTTCACGGCCACCCAAGTTAAGGGCGATGGGTACTTAATCCCGTCCAAATCATATTCTGTTCGAAAAAACTTGTCTGATTACATTTTAAGCCGAAGATCCATAAAAGAGCCGGGACTGGTGAAACTGATGTGGGTGTTTTGCGGAATATCCGGCGCCATTGCCATAATGCTTGCAGTGCTGTCGAGTTTGTGAACCCTTTTGCGGGGCGTCAGTAAGAAAAAGAGGGAAAAGCCTCCTTGATGTTTAGGTGCTCAGACTGCCTTTTGTGAACTCCTCGGTTAGTGGAATTTAATCGCGGATTAAAAACTCGCACAATGCTGTAATTGATAATTCCTGCGTCTCTGTTATCCCGCAGCTATACTAGCTGTTGTGAATTGATATTGACAGCATCGATGGGGTAAGCGTATCTCGCCTCTGTCGTTGAGTTACTACTACTAGAGGGTGGATCCATCCACAGACTCACATAAATGGTGCTTGTTGAGCCGAATGTGGGTATAAATCCGAATCTGCTCGACCCGCTGCTTTTTGGCAGGTCTATGGTCACAGGCTTTGTTTCCCTACTGTTCAGAGTAACTGGCTTGTACCTGTCTTGCCATGCAATGTGCAAGCTAATCGGGTCGCTTCCGTGATTCGTTACATAGACAATTGCAGAATCGCCGTTTACTATGACCTTGCTAATCGATGCATATTGTGTCGACGTCAAGGAGAGCTTGCTTTGGTCAATTTTGTATATTACAACGTCGCTGTTTTTGTAGACTTCCGTCATAATTCCGGTGTCGGGAACAAAGTCTGGCAATGGAAATTTCCACAGGTCGCTCGAATATTTTGCCTTTACACGATCATAAACGAAGTAGTTTGCATTCATTTTTTTAGCAATGAGCAGCTTAGTGGCGGAATCTGTAGAGCCGTTCATGAAGTTCGCAAGGTCGGTGAGGTGCGATAACTGATGGGTGACGACGTATGAGTTTTCAGAATCAGTCGATAATACCACTTGTGCGTTAGTGAAGGTGTTTACGTATTGTAGGAATGTTGGATCTGATAAAACTCCATCATTTGACGACGTGTGATTGTTAAGCCATTTCAACGCGTTCATCTCGTTATTGGAGAGCTTTGGATCTTGAGCGTGAGCGGCAAGGGCAGTGGTAGTGGCGATGTGAAAGACCGGGGAGAGCACCGAAATAACCACAAAAACGACTATAAGCATCGAACGCATGGCCCTTTTGTCGCCCCTTCGTTGTAAACCTTGAACGCGGGGCTGCGGTTCATATGCCAACCTGAAGACCAGGATCGAGGCGAGTATGGACAATGGAAGCACAAGATAAAGTATCGATCGCACCCCGTCTTGATTTCGTAGCGCGTATGGTATGATTCGTTGAATGATCCACGGCATACTGGGAACGGCTAACCCCAGTACCCCGATTACTGTTGGTACTAAGGCAACGAGGAGCCAGCTTGAGACAATCATGTTCCGTAGGTTTGTCTCAGTGCGATCCCAGAGCGTCGTTTTGTAGACTAAAACGCTGAGAATTGGAATGAGGCCTAGAGCTGAAATCATGAAAGCTATTGAAAATGCCGTCTGAGCCGAAAAAACAAGAGAAACGGCAACAACTCCTGCTATCGCGACTAACATTAAGATAATGACTAGATTCAACACGTTTTTTGCCGAATGGCCGACAACAGCAAACAGTCTATCGCGGCGTTTGTGTGCCGATCTCTTATCGGCGCTTCCACTAAAAAGCACGCCGATTGCAGCGAGTCCTAACATCCCTGCAGATAAAGTTACGACTTCTGGAATGCTCCAAGGGAGAGTTTGATATTGGCTATACATGTAGAGCCACCACGGGGCGCTCATTATGACTGGGAGCACAATCATAGCACTGATCTGTTTCAACTGCATCCTAGTGCCGAGATTAATCAACACGTATAGCACGATGAACAAGGTGAAGATATAGTAAAACGTAGTCGTGGAAAACCTGTGAGTAAATATGAGAGTGGTCACAGTAAGGGCGCCTAAGAGTGTATATTTTGAGCTCAAGAGAGACTTTCCCGCATCATCCTTGATTGTACTGTAAAGGTAGTACGTCGCGAGGTACATCAGAATGAGTCCGAAGCTTGACGGAACGATGTACTGTGGTCCCAATATGGCCGGGTTCGGGCTAAAAGTTGCCGAAAAAAATGATGCCAACGCGGCTATTCGCGTATCGCCGGTTATTTTCTTTACAACTACAAAAGTAGTGAGGATGAAAGAAATTAGAATGAACGCGGAAAATCCTTGGAGCAGCAAGAGCAAATCAGAATTTAAGTTGATGTTGACGCCGCCAAGCGTGGCAACTGCACTGAATATGATTGGAAGGCCAGGCGGTTGGCCGTTGTACCAGACGTCACCGGACGCTGCGTTTGGATTAGTGGCGCTTAGAGCGCCATTCTGCTGGATGTATTTTGCGAGCGCTATGTACGTTGAAGTATCGTGATCGATTAAATCGGTGCCGCCATTCCAATATCCGGCGTAACCTACAGTAATAAGAAGGAGGATGAGAGTCGTCAGCATAATACCGACTGAAAATTTCTTACCAAGCCTTCTAGAAAGGGCGGGAGTAACCGGCTGACTGTGTTCCGCTAATGGGGACTGCGGGGATCCTGGTCTAGAATTCCCTTGATTCTGCTCGTATCGCTCTCGCATTAGAAGTAGACTACCTCAAACCTTGTATAATCAAGCTTTCCCATTGAATCGCTATGCCCGAGTCACTTATAGTTTTTGGTTCCCGACGACGCGAAGTTTGAACCAGCCCAGCAGCAAGACGCTATATACGATCTCGTTTGCGACCATCCCGGTAGCGATTGCGAGCATACCGCCGAAATACGGGGTGAGTATAAACATGACCGATAAGAATGTTAAAGTCCCAAATGCGATTCCCCAGCCGACTATCTTCGCGCCCTCACACGCTGTTACTAATTTGTCCCAGATCCTGTTATAGACGAAGAGCCCTGAATAAATTGCGAGAACAAGCAGAAGTGGGAAGATTAATGAAACTTTAAAAATTTGCAGGAAGAACCAGCCACTTATAAACGACAGAACAAACGCCGCGATAAAAATTGGAATGCCACCATAGGCAAGATATCTCCCAACGGTTGGTCGTAAGCTCTGGTCAATTGAGCAGAAGCGCGGATAAAGGGCCATTGTGAGAACAGTTACGAGCGGCACGATCAGAAATATGCTTGATCGGTAATGTGCGCCAAAGATTCCGACAGCGCCTATTGTTGCTATTAGGTTTAGATAGAGAAAGCTAATCTGTTGCGCTGAAATACCGAGTACGCTATCCGCACCTA
>CAYHCZ010000038.1:0-13414 GCA_964355295.1 uncultured Methanomicrobia archaeon | reverse complement strand
CGATCAGCTCAGCACAGCGTGCTTCGCTGTCGAAAATGCTCCCTCTGCCCCAAGCAAACTTTTTATACTCGCACGAGAGCTATCGAAGTGAGGCGCTCAGACGGACGCTCCAACCAGAGGTGATGCTTTGGCAAAATTGTCCTCCAATTATACCAATGATGACGAAGCCTCTGAGCTATTTGCATTGAGTGCACGGCTCGCTCACCAGCGTGCTAGCGACAACGTCGAGAGCAGCGAAATCACAGAGCTCGCACGGACGAAACTTAAGGAGTACTGGACTGAAGCGCGACAGAGCGCCCCGAACCCGTGGACCTTCTACCGCATGAGCTTGGCCTATCTGTACCTCAGGAAGCCCTATCCGGCGTTTGCCGCATGCGCTAAAGCACTTCAACTGAGCGGATCAGAGCTCATTCTTGACGCCGCCTATGACGCGCTAAGCGCGCTCGACGAGTGCGAAGAGGGACTTGCCGGATGCGAATGGCTGCGCCGATTGCTCCTCATCGGGGCCGCTGGAAAGTTCCAATCAATGAGCGCGCGCGCGCGCATACAAGTGTTGGCCACGAACGCACCCCCTATCAAACCCCCCGTTACGATTTTTGCGGGTGGGTGCAGAGCCGACAATCACAGCTGTCTTTTGATTTTTCGCCCGATCGTGCTTCAAGCCTTTAGCACCTACACGGGCACGATCATCTCGGGAGGCACTGCCTCAGGCGTCTGCAGTCTCGCTGGAGACGTGCAAGAGGCGAACCCAGCGTCCGTCCATTCAATCGGCTACGTCCCCCACGATATGACGGAGGTGCCCATCGACGACCGCTATCGGGAGATACGGCGCACGCCTGGAGCCGAGTTTAGCGCTATGGAAGTCATCCAGTACTGGTGCGATCTCATCGCTTCCGGCGTGCCCCCGGCGCACGTGAAAGTATTGGGCATCGACGGCGGCTCAATATCAGCGAGCGAATACAAAATGGCGCTCGCCCTCGGCGCTTCAGTTGCTTTGCTAGAAGGAAGCGGACGCGAGGCGAAGAAGATTCGACATAATCGCCAGTGGCGTGCTTCACGAGGGCTCGTATGTATACCCGTCGATCCTTATGTGATTGAGGAATTCGCTAAGCCACACCCAGTGCAACTCGACCCCCCCAACAGAGAGCGACTGGCGCGCGTCATACATGAAGAGTACCGGGACAGTGAACAGGAGCTCACCGCTGCAGACGATCCCGCGACCGCTTCGTGGGCTGAGCTCCCGAGTTACCTTAGACACTCGAATCGAGCGCAAGCCGACCGTGTCTGTGAGAAGGTACAGCGCATTGGATACGCTATCGAGAAGTCAGAGAACAGGACGCCGGTGACCGAATTTACCTCTGAAGAGCTCGACATCATGGCGCAAATGGAGCACGGCCGGTGGGTAATAGAGCGTCTCGACGCTGGCTGGACGCCGGGGCCACAAAGAGACGTGCGGCAAAAGATTAGCCCCTATTTCGTCCCCTGGACAGCGTTGTCAGAGGACTTGAAGGACAAAGAGCGTAAAATGGTTCGTAACATACCAAAGCTCCTCGCAACGATCGGTTTACAAGTATGCAAAACGCGCGAGTAATGGTCACACCCAGCGCGTTGTGCGCGGGGGATTCACCGGTGTGCACACGTCACTTTTTCTACAGGGGGCACGCTAAAAAGGCATACACCATTGTGCGAGGAGCACGCACGATGACGCGGCATTTTTTGTGCACAAGTGCGCTCGTGACCCGAAAGCCGGGCGTTCTTGCTCTTTCGCGAGCCGCGTTCGATTGCCGAGCGTTCGCCGGCCGCATACAACGGGGTCGGGAATAATTATGGCGCCATCGTATGCTGAGACGGACGATCGCGGTGTGGGCATCGGCGACTATTGCGCGGGGCTGCTGGAACCGACTGACGATATGCACGACACCCCCGATGAGATGGCGCAGTGGAAACCGCTTGCCGCCGCCCTCCAAAGCTGTCAAGAGATCGTCGAACCGGCGTATCGGGCAGCGGATCGCACCGCAGTGCACTTCCAAAGACAGCATCAGACCATTACCATCGCGGCCGCCATATTTGGTACCGTCGCCGTTCTCTTTGCGATCCTCCAGTTGCCCAGGATTATCAGTGGATCGGTTCTGTCAATTCCCGTTGCTGAGGGCGTCACGGCGGCAATCGCGTTCATAGCCGTCCTTCTTGGCATCTTTACGCTGCGACAAGCGGGGTGGATGTTCCTCCGCCACAAGGCTGAGCGCTTCAAATTCCTCAAGTTTCGGTTTCTGATTGACCCTCCTCTTTGGGGCGCCGACGATGATGAACGAGAACAAACGGTGAAGTGGCTCAAATACTCGGCTGATAAGATTACCGAGCTTTCGAATGAAGAGCTGGAGACCTGGGCAGAGCACGGCATCCTCCCGGAAGAGCCAGCAAGCTTAGCAGGCAGCCAGGCCGAGCCGTACACGTTGTACAAGCTCGTCGATTATTACCTCACCAAACGCTGCAGAAATCAGCTGAAGTATTTTGAACACAAGGCCCAGCAGTTTTCGAGCAGAGATCGTTATATCAAGGCGTTGCCTCGCCTCCTGTTCTTTGGGAGCATTTTTGCTGCCCTTCTACACTTTTCTCTTGACCTTTTCGAAACGTACCTCGGGCCAGGCAGGGAAGCAGCAACACACACTGCCGAAGCGGCGACAGGAACTGCACCCGCCATTGATCTGACCGTTGCCTTGATCCTCATCGCCGCTTCGCTCCCTGTCATCGGTGCGGGCGTCCGAACATTCCGGTCAGCGTACCAACTCGCCCGCAATACGAGTCGCTACAAGGCGGCTTTTGAAGCGATCAAGCTGCCGGCTGAACGACTCGAACGTGATGCTGAACACCTCTACGGTCTCTACGCTGAAGGGCAGACAACAGTCGACGCCTACGATGTCTTTCGTGACATGTGGCGCTGTGAGCAGATCTTAGAGGCGGAGCACCGTGAGTGGCTGCGCTTGATGATGGAAGCCGAGTGGTTTGGCTAGGCTAAAGGATCCGCGAGAAGAGCGAAAACGTCAAATAGTGCTTAAAGTGGTGGAATTACAGAATTGAGCGCAAAGCCGAAAAGCTTAATATTAGAAGCGTTCAAGACATTTGAACAATTGTTTGTCAGTAATTGCCACGGTATGTAAACTGGTGTACCATGGGCGATAATATCTTCATCAGCTATTCTTCAAAGAATAAGGCCATAGCTGACGCCGTTTGTCATAAGCTTGAAGAACGGAAGATGAGATGCTGGATTGCCCCCCGTGATATCCTGCCTGGTTCAAATTACGCTGAAGAGCTCATTAATGCCATTGACGACAGCAAGCTCTTTGTGCTCATTTTTTCCAAAGACTCTAACCAGTCACAACACGTGCTAAGAGAATGCGAGCGCGCCGTCTCCCATGGGATCCCTATCATTCCATTCCGCATAGAAGACGTGCTCCCAGGCGCAGCGCTTCAATACTTCATCGGACCACAGCACTGGCTCGATGCGGTAACAGCGCCGATTGACACTCATATAAATCGCCTCGCCGATACCGTTAACATTCTCCTTACGCAAGAAGACCTGACGCAGAAGAGCGCCGGCGAAATGCTCGCTGACGCCGAAGCGCTCGCAGTGCAGCGGCAACAACAGGTCACGCGGATGAAGCGGACCTCAATGATCCTCGCGGCTGCGGTCGTTGTGCTTGCCGTGATTGGCGGTGGGTGGTTTATCTCCCAACAGATGAGCCAAGCGAGCATGAACCTCGTGCCGTATGTGAACACTGCTGCTGGATTCAAGATGGAGGTCCCGCAAGGGTGGGAAAAGGTTGATCGGACGCCCACTAAAGCCGATCCGATAGCCGCGATTTTCTACTTACCGACCAATAACAAGTCAGAGCAAGTTAACATCGTAGTAACACCGGCAGAAGGGGCTGACTTTGACAAGGTGACGACAACGAATCTTGATAATGCACAAACGCTGGTGGACAATAAAAGGATCGAGATGATCGAGTCAAGCGAGACCACCTTATCAGGACAGACGGCTTATAAGATCGTCTACAATAACCTAAACGCCGGCTTGAGGAGTATGCAAATCTGGACTGTCAAAAACGATACGGTCTACCAATTCACATATAACGCACAGCCACAGCACTATAACGAGTATATTGCGACCGTCCAAAAGATGGTTGACTCGTTCCAAATCACGTAATTGACCCGCGTGCTACAAGAGGTCCTTTTGCTTATTAAACTCGCTTATTGCACATTTGCTTTCGCCCTGCACATCACTTTAAGAGGCGGCAGCACAGTTTACGAGCCAGCGGGCGTATCCTGTTGTTTAGTTCACGGCGGGCTCGCCGTCTTAGGCTCGACGGTCACATTTAGCGGCTGTCGCTGTGTTGATGCGTGAGCAATATAGCGGCGGTCAACAGAAACGTTTATGGTGATTAACTCTGTCTTTTTTTCCGCACGATGCTGCGCTCTGCAGCAATGACTGCAGGACGTTACGTAATGTTCACAAGGCGATCAAGATGAATGACGACAGCAATATAGAAAGCCTCCTTGCTGCTTTGGGAAGTTCGGATTGGCACACGAGAGTTGAAGCCGTACGAGCGCTCCGTAAGACCGGTGACACGCGTGCCGTGGAGCCCGTCATCGGTACGTTGAGTGACGAAAACAAGGTGGTGCGCAAGTACGCGGCATACACGCTCGACAAGCTCCGGGACACGCGTGCGGTTGAGCCGCTTATCGCCGCGTTGCACGACGAAAGCACGAGCGTGCGAAGCATGGCCGCCCAGTCGCTCGGCCACCTCGGCGATACGAGGGCCGTAGAGCCGCTTATCACTTCCTTACAAGACGACGAGGAATGGCTCGTTCGCGATGCAGCGGCGCACGCATTGAGCCACCTTGGTGACAAGCGTGCCGTAGAGCCGCTCCTCGCCGCCCTCAATGACGAACACTGGTTCGTTCGTGAGGCGGCCGTGCACGCCGTAAGCAAGCTTGAAGATGAGCGGGCCCTTGAACCGCTGATTTCAGAGGCCTTCAATGACGAACACTGGTTCGTTCGTGAGGCGGCCGTGCAAGCGCTCGCGTCACTCGGCGACCCACGGGCCGTTGAGCCACTCATCACGATTGTCATAAGTCCAAAAAGCGACGCGGAGAGAGGTACCATCCCCGATATATACGTTCGAAAAGCGGCAGCGCAGGCGCTTGGCGAGCTCCACGATAAGCGCGCTATTGAGGCTCTCGTTATCGCACTGACCGACGAGTACCGGATTGTTCGCGAGGCAGCAGCTCGCGGCCTCGGTCAGCTGCGTGACAAACGCCCCGTAACTCGCCTCATCCGCGCCTTGGACGACGAATATCGGCCCGTGCGCGAGGCTGCCGCCCGCAGTCTTGGCCAAATTGAAGACGACCGTGCCGCTGATGGCCTCTTTGACACGGCGATGGGGAACCGGCCGTGGATCCGTGACTTGGACGATGCGGATAAGTATGTACGTAGGGTTGCGGTGCACTCCCTCTGGAAGCTCGGCGACATGCGCGCCCTCGATGGACTGATCGACAACTTGCAGAGCGATGACCGATTTGTTCGAAAAGCCGCCGCTGAAACGCTTGGCATGCTTAGCGACGAGCGCGCCGTTGATCCGCTCCTTGACGCTCTCGCCACTTCTGACAGCACCGACCGCGCGTATGCGGCTGACGCGCTGGGCAAGATCGGCGACCCGCGGGCCGTTGAGCCGCTTATCCGTGCCTTGGACGATAATGATGCGTCGGTACGCAACTATGCGGCGTACGCCCTCGGTCAACTCGGCGATCCACGGGCGATCGATCCGCTCACCAAGGCTTCTAAGGACGCTGACGTCGACGTACGAGATTCCGCTGCTCACGCATTGTGGCGGCTAAAACGGTAAAGAGAGGTCCTCTTACTGGTGAGTTAATTCGTATGACGCAACGCCCGACCTTCTAGAATCAGCTTGGACCGCTATAGGTACAGAAGACGTTCCGTTTGAGGCGCGGTTTGAATGAAAGTAATGAGTATAGTGGTCCAAAAAATTAACTAACAAATATTACGCTAAATCGTCCTCACGCGGACATATATCGCTGTGAGATAATTTCGTGCTGTACGGCTGCGTGTCGCTTGTATTAGGACGCACTTGCTTTTATTCCCTTCTCTAGGGATGCGACAAAATTCTGAACCGTTGTGATGTGCTTTCCTTTTACAACCTCTTTTGTTGTCGTGTAGAAAGTCGCGATCGGAGGCTTACCGGCGAGTTCCTGCATATCTTGCAGCGTGGTCTTATTCCCAGAGAAGTCATACGTGCAGAAGAACGCAGCGTTTTTAACTTTGCCAGCGTGTTGCACCATGTACGTCCTCAGGGCACTGGCCACCGTATACGCCCATACTGGGCCGCCAAGTATTACAAGGTCGTACGACGATGGATCGTACGTCGGCGGCTTGATCGGAACCTGTTTCTTTTCTGTCGACTCTTGGTAGGATAGTTTGTAGCCTGCAGTGCCCGTTCGATTGGTGGGATCGACGAGTTCCTCTAAGTCACATTTGAACGACGTCTGTTGTCCAATAGTGCTCATAATCGTTCTCGCAACCTTTCTTGCCGTTCCCGTTCTTGAATAGTATGCGATGAGGCACTTCATGTGTTTAGACGGTGCGTGAAATCCTATTTAACTTTTTCTAGCAAGGGTTTGTTACAGGATTCTCCCTTAAAAGAGGCGAATGGCGACCTCCGACGGAAGTGCACTCACGTGCAGCTGGTGCCTGAATGCTTAGGTCCGTATCGCACGCACGCAGAGGCTCAAGGTACATTTTGGCTCTCGAGCGACCATTGCGCGCCACACTGACGCATCGGCGATGGGACGCGCTACTCTAATCGTCACGCCAATAATGCCTTTTGCACTTCTCGCGCGTTTTCCGTGCCCGTCAGCATTTCCGCAAGATCGAGGGCAAAGGCTATGGCTGTGCCCGGACCCTGGCTTGTAAGAATGGTGCCGTGCTGCACTACCGGCTTGTCGACTCGTTTTGCGCCGGCGATTTCGATGCCGGGATAACACGTCGCCGTTACCCCTTCCATAATGCCCGCTTTCCCAAGCACATGCGGCGCCGCACAGATTGCCCCGACGTACTTGCCGCCGTCGTATGCTTCGCGTATGAGCCTAAGAACGCGCTGATCGCGCTCGAGATTGAGGTAACCGGGGTTCCCTCCTGGGAGAATGAGGGCGTCGTACGCTTTGACCTCGTTGATCGAGATGTCGGGTACTACTTTGATCCCGTGTCCACCTGCTATAGGCCCATCCGCAATGCCAGCGAAGAGGACTGATATACCCGCCCGTCGGAGCACGTCGACGATGGTGACAGCTTCGAGCTCCTCAAACCCAGGAGCGAGAAGAACTACTGCGTTCATACCGCTACCTGAGTCCCCCAAGCTCTTAAGCGTTTTCGACGCTTGCAGCGGCACGCGCACCGAGTGGAAGCTCAACGTGTGTCGGCGATTGTCACCGCTGCGCCGCATCACGTTGAAAAAAGCTGCAGTGAAGCCGGGCAAGAAACATCGGCATTGTGCTGTGATTTATTGGCACAATGGAGGGGGACCGAAAGTTCGTAGTTCGCACGTAAGTCCCAAGTTGCTTTTACACGAGGCGCTCGTCCGACGAAAGGATATAAGTAACAGTAACGATTCCCTCTTGAGGTTCAGGATGCTAGAAATTGCGGTGCACGAAATTCGAGCGATGTGCCCGGTGCATTCCGTTGGGGATCGTATCATCGTTGACGGGCCCAATATTGTCGTGGCAGAAAGCGACGCACTCTGCACACACGCGCTCTCAACCCTTCTCCACTACATGACCATCCTCGAACATGTGTGGTGCCCTATTGATCTCGGCCTGACGACGCCCGAAGACCCTAAGCACGCCTACATGCAGTGTGTCGACCCCGGGCCTCCTTATACGACAGGTGGAACGGTCATCTTTAGGTGTCAGCAACTCACCGGTAATGAGGGTATATAGGAGTGCGTGAGTGCAGACAGACGGATGATTTCACCGTATGCTCCGTTGAAAGACTATAACTAACGCTTCATGTTGCTTAATAGGCAGAACGGGCAATAATCCGACAGTGTGCTTCAAGTCTTCGGGCAGCATTCAGGCTCGAGACTGCGCGGAAGACATAGATACCGACTTTGGCAACTCTGTGCATGTGGGAGCACGCTATTAACGTCGGCTGTTTGCTTCGCAAGCCAAAAAAATGACTTGCTGAGCCCAACGGTGGAGCATGTGGAAAGGAAAACGTTAACTGGTTTCGCGCACACTTACTCCCACTTCATGTGTGGGAAGGCAGTGCGAATGACGTCGCGAAAGTTAGAAGCAGTGCTCGCCGTAATTATTGTAGCAACAGTTCTTGTAAGCGGCTGCTTGTCTTCACTTCCGTTAGGCTCCACACCTACAACCACGCCTAAAGATTTAGCCGTATCATACGATGCTTCCTTTGTTCTGAGCGGCTGGCGTACTATTAGTAAATTCACCCAAATCAAGCCCAAAACCTATATGGGCGCTTATGCAGATGCAAAAGGGCAAAAATGGAACTTCACGGTCGAACTATTTTCAGCCGAAAACAATTCATACGGCAGGTATTTCGAGCTCATGAAAAAGAGGAGTGACGAGGGGTATATCAAAACGTCCGAATCGAAGATAGCGCTCGGAACCGGTCACACTGTCTTTGGGAGAATTGACGAGAAATGGTACGGCTACAAAGCAAGCGATTCAGCAAACCCCGCATTATATGCGTTGTTCTTTGGATATGATGAGACCGCTGAAAGCTGGGTGGTGGCAACTGCCTCAAGCGGTGCGATGATCATGACACAGACTACTACCGCGTCGTCTTAACTGCCCGTTAAATGCAAAAAACGCCGACCTAAGACACAGAGGAGGACACCAGAGAGGAGGACACCAGAGAGACGGCAGCCGCTTTCATTTTCAGCGCGGATCAACGCAGCAGTTCAGACCCATATCGGCTTGATGCGTTCCTGAACTAGTACGCGTAACTGGATTCCTTCCACCCGTACGTATCGTGAAGACTCATCCACGTCCGAATCTTCGCGACTATTAGGTAGATGTGGTTCCGCACCCGCTCCGGGATTGTAACGTCGTACATTCTATCCTGGAGGTATTGAAATGCCTCACCACTGTGAGAGCACCTCTGCATGAGCTTTTCGACAGCGTTCTCCGCACCCGTGCCCGACAAGTCGCCGAGTTCAAAAAGCAACTCATCCACTTCGGCAAAGTCTTTAAACATCACAAAAAGGTTAAAACCGCTTTAAATAACGGTTTGGTAAGCACAGCGCGAAAGTAATATGCTAAAAAAAACATTTTCACACCTTTCGTCAAACTGCTTTCTTGAGTGCTTTGCAGAACTCATTAGTCGAAAATCAAGCAGCGCTGCTCAAACTGCACGATACTGCTTCAGCGCTTCTCCTTGAGCCCTGGATGGTTATGACGAATCGAGGCCACCAAAATATCGCTTGACAAACTGGTCAGCTTCTTCGTCTCGCGGTTCAAAAAGAATTCCTTGGTCGCCAGGAAAAGGTATGCGGTGATCATGTTCCCAAGACAGGATTGCCGGCGGTATACCATCAGGATACGCTTCACACGTCGCTCGGGGAAAGACGACGTCGCGAAAGTGTTTGCATAACGAGCATATTGGTGTTGCGAGTAAGGTCATGGGGCGATCACTCATCTTAACGTCGACAAGTGGCTAAAAAACTTTGTATGCCTTTGCACACGTTGCGAAGAAAAATATTGGCGAGTTCCGCTTGAGCGAGCTACAAGTCGCGTACTAGCTTAAGAGGATTTTTTATATAGATCGGGCGGGTATAGGGCAGCAGGTGTTAACGTGACTAATTTGTGGAAATCGCTTCCTGTCGGCCCTCACCCACCCGACGTAGTGTATGCGCTCATCGAGGTGCCAAAGGGGTCGCAGAACAAGTACGAATATGAGAAAGAGCTTGGTATCTTTGCCGTCGACCGCGTGCTTTATTCGCCTGTGCAATATCCCACTGACTACGGGCTCATTCCCCAGACGTACTATGATGATGGAGATCCGTTGGACGTCATGGTGGTAATAGACGAACCAACCTTCCCTGGTTGCCTCATTGCGGTCAGGCCAATCGGCTTGATGAAGATGATCGATAGCGGCGATAACGATGACAAGGTCTTAGCCGTACCAGATAAAGACCCAATGTACGCAGAGGTCAAAGACCTTGAGGACTTACCCCCCCACAAAATGAAGGCGATTGGACACTTTTTTTCAGTATATAAACAGCTTGAAGGAAAGACGACCGAAGTAGTTGGGTGGGAAGGCGCCGTTAGCGCTAAAAAAGCAATAATGCATTCAATAGAACTATATAATGATAAGTTCGGTTGATCGCTTTCTACATCGCCTAGCTTTCCCCATATTTCACCCAATTTCGGTTGCAAATTCCCTTCCACCGTCAAAAAAGTGGTGGCCTCACTCCTTGTTGTGAATGGTTTTATATCACAAAAGCTCGCAGAGAGAGCGAAATGTTCTTTAAACGGACACCTGCCAAATAGGCCGTATCATACAAGAACTGTGCGAGACTTGAGATAATATGGATATTTCACAATTAATACAGGCAATCGTCCTCGGAATAGTGCAGGGAGTCACTGAGTGGCTCCCGATAAGCAGCAAGGCGATGGTCTCGCTCGTTTTGATCAGTTTCTTCAACGCTGATGTCACCCTCTCTGAGGCGGTCTACTATGCTATCTGGCTTCACTTTGGAACTCTCTTTGCGGTCATGCTTTTTTATAGGGTCCAAGTCGTGCATATCGTCAGAAATCTGCCCCACTACATCTCCAACGTGCACTCCCCGAGTGCCTATAACCGACTTACGACATTCTTGGTTATTGCAACGTTTTTTACAGGACTCATCGGCGCTCCGCTGATCGTCTTTGGATTGGACAAAATCCACATCACGGGGAGCGTTGCATTTGTCTTCATCGGCGTTCTGCTCATCATGACGGGCATCTTCCAAAAGCTCGCTCGAAGAACGGTGAGTGCGAACAAGAGCATGTCCATTAAGGATGCGTTGCTCGTCGGCGTCATTCAGGGATTTGCCGCCCTCCCTGGACTGAGCCGATCAGGTCTCACGGTGTCCACTTTGCTGCTGCGCCGATATGCGCCGACAGACGCACTCAATCTCAGCTTCCTTCTTTACATCCCTGCCGTTATCGGCGCTGAGATCGGTTTGCAGTTTCTAAAGGGTGGTATCTATTACGACGCGTATGCGCTCATTGCTGTCGTTGTCGCCTTCGGCTTTGGATTGCTAACAATAAGCGTCCTTCTTAAGATCGCTGAACGCATCGATTTCAGCTACTTTGCCATCTTTATCGGCGTTCTTTGCACGCTCGCGATATTTGTGCCGGTAAATTAACGTTCGCAGTTCCGGGGGCGCAGACGTTTGAGAACAATTTAACAACCTAACGTCATCGTCCTCAAACATGTACGAACGTTTTTAACCATTCCATTCAAATAAACGGCGTTGTGAAACCGCTGAGAGTTCTCTTTGTCGAACCGCCAAAAGACACGTGGTTTGTGATGGGCGAGTACTTGCCACCCCCTCTGGGGATTCTGCAATTAGCGTCCTACGTAGAGGAACACTGTGAAAACGTCGAAATCGAAGTGCTCGATTGTCAAGCGACAAACGTTAACTGGAGGGGCCTAGAGAAGCGAATCGAGAACGTGGATCCTGACGTTGTAGCCCCGAGCGGGCTAGGTACCTGTAACGCCTACACCACAGTGCACGCTGTCGAAACCGCGAAAATTGTCAACCCGGAGATTTTAACAGTCGTCGGCGGCCAACACTTCACCGCAACCGTCGATGAAAGTCTTGCGACGTATCCGGAGATCGATGTCGTGATTCGTGGCGAGGGCGAAGAGACTCTCGTTGATCTTCTTCGCGCTCATAAAGAAAGACTTCCATTTTCTAATGTGCAGGGGGTTTCGTTTGCACACGATGGGGCTACATATCATTCACCAGATCGACCTCTGCTCACGAATTTGGACGAGTTGCCCTATCCAGGCTACCATTTCGTCGCAGACGTCATCGAGAAGTATCACTTCAAGATGATGGCTGATGTCAAAAAACGATACGCTCTCATAGAGGGATCGAGAGGATGCTCCAATGACTGCTCATTCTGCACGCAGTGCGCTTTTTGGCGACGAAAGTGGCGGAGTAAATCGCCCAAGAGGATAGCTGATGAGATGCAGCACACCTACGAACAGTACGGAATGAGATTCCAGTGGCTTACCGACGATAATTTCGGCTTAGGCGCGCACACGCGTGAACTATGCACGGAACTCATCGATAGGAGGTTGTCGCAAGACATAATGTGGTTCATGCAGGCGCGCTGCGATGACGTTAGAAGACACGAAGACCTGCTGCCTACGCTTAGTGAAGCCGGCCTTCGCTGGATACTCACCGGCGTCGAGAGTCCGAGCGAATCAACCTTAGAGACTTTCAACAAAAAGATTCGACCTGACGACGCCAAGAATGCGATATCACAGCTAAAGCGCAATGATATTTTCTCTCAGGCTATGTTCATCATCGGCGAGCGACACGATTCTGCTGAGTCAATAGCTCGCTTGCGGTCATTTGCCGATGAAATAGACCCAGACCTGGCAATTTTTACCGTACTGACGCCTCTTCCAGGAACGAGGATCTATGATGAAGCACTGAACAACGGCTGGATTGAAGATCGCAATTGGGCGCACTACGATATGGCCCACGCCATAATGCCAACGGAGCACTTATCGCGCCTTCAAGTTCAAGAAGAACTCTACAAGTGTTATCGCAGTTTCTACGGCTCTTTTTCAAGGCGATTTAAAGGGATGTTCTCAACAAATGCGTTGACGCGTCATACCTATCGGCATTTGGCCGGGCAAGGTCTTATGAAGGAGCTGAAGGACCTGTTCTGGAGGGCCCCTGATGCCTGAGGGCACGTGGAAGACCCGATACCTGCTCTTTCTCGTCTTCGTGTCTTTTTCGACCCTTTGTTTGATCGCCGCGATTGCCTTTCTTTCGCCGCGCGTTTCTGACGTATTTGCGTGGCGAAGGCAGCTTACCGGATTAATATTCTCGGCGTTGTGCATCTTAGGGATACTCGCTGTCTTCTTTCCGCAGCACTGTGCTCGAACCCCTTACAAAGAACGCTTAATTAGCGAGCGTTCAGATTTTTCCCTTCACGGCGAGCGTGATTTACAAAAATTGTCGTGGATCGGCGGTGTAACGGTAACGCACGGACACCACCCCCTATGCGACCCATATCGTCAGCACGAGTTCGTCTTCGGCAAAAAAACGCTATGCTCCGCGTGCATGGGGTTGTTCTGTGGTGCTCTCAT
>CAYHCZ010000037.1:0-13671 GCA_964355295.1 uncultured Methanomicrobia archaeon | reverse complement strand
TGTACATAGTTCCCGCGGACATGCTGCTTATAACCGAGTTGTTCGGCATCAACGAGGAGGCGAAAAGATTCGTCGAGCAAGGAGGACGCGTCAGGGGCATCTCTGATATTAGCTACGCAGATATCGCACCCGCTCAAGGAGTCCTCGACATTGGTGAAGAATTACGGCACTTTGATATGTACGGGGGGTTATATTTCGCAGTAGTCGACAACAAACACTGTGTGAGCGCAATTAACGTCGATATTAAGCGTATCTCGCTGAATGAACCGGTCTCACTACTCTGGACTGATGACAAGACCTATGCCGACTACCTCACAGCTACTTTTGAAATGTTGTGGGATCAGTCAATCCCAGCAGCAGAACAGATCCAAAAGCTGTTAGCGCAAGGCCCTCCAAAAGCCTAACCTAGACCGTGTGCCCCGTTCATGCTGCTGGTGCCAATAAAAGTAGCTTCACGTACCTAAAATAGATCGGCAACGATGAAGCTTTACTTATTTTTTTGCAACACGTGCATATAATAGCATCCAATCTGTCTTTCTACGCTTATTGGTAGGAGGATTATATGGATGGTGTTCTTCACGACGTCGTGTGGGATAAACGTGTTCACCGTACGTGCTAAAACAGGATGACTAAAGTAAAAACGCGCTAGACGCTCAAATCTAACGAGCGATGGCAGTACGCATTGAGTGAGGTCTTTCACATCAGAAACTGAAAACTCCTTTCGCATGCTGTCTTCAACGACGTTTACACACTCAATAGTCTCGCACGCAAGGCTCTTTGAGATGAGTCCCCACATAACCTCTTCAGAAGGGCTAAGCGGTTCAGCGCGGCCTCGCTGATACCCATCGAAGACGATTAGAAGCCCGCCTTTTCTTAATTTCCTCCTAACTTCGTGAAGGACTTGCGACTTGTCAGTCGAATAGCATAAAGCCTCTATGACAAAGATAATATCGTATGAATCGTCCTCAAATTGACTCAAGTCGTGGTAGTCCCCACGATAAAAACACGTGTTCGACTGCGTTGTATGTCGGTGCAGCGGCTTGTTGGACAAATCAACTCCGTCGAATGCAACTTGAGGATTCCGTCGCGCCAGGAATGCGATGTTTGGACCTAATCCAGATCCCAGCTCCATTACTTTTTTCGCGCTTCTTTGTCGTATGTACCCCTCAACTATTCGTGCTTGCTCTTTATGATCGTCCTTCTTGTATTTCCCATCGCAACTGATCCCATAATGAAAAAATCCGTCCGAATTGTAAAAAAGTAGCGTGAGTCTGTTTTTGAAATAATACTGAATGACCTGGGGTGGTTCTTGTCGTCTGTTGAGGATACTAAAAACGTCAAACACGTTCCCCACCTGATTGAGGGATAATTCCAGATTGTCGTTACGTTCTGCTACCTGTCGTTGCATTTTTCAGCTTTGAGTTTGATAGTGCTTCGCACTTAATTTTACGCGCCCCAGATGATGAATGGTACTATATAGGATACAGCAGCGGCGCCAGCGACATATGGCCAGTACGTCGTGAAGATATTCAGCCGCTCTATCACATTTTCGGTGTTCGATTCTTTCAGAAGGGTTATGGACACAATGACAACCGCGACCCCCCAAACGACAATAGGGAACAAGTACGCAACACTTACAACCCCAACAAAAAATGGCAATGGCGACGTTATTACAGAAATAATGAGAAAAAGAGAACCGACAATCGCCGCTACGCGTATCCCGCGTTTTGCCGCAAGGGTTGGATATCCTACCTTAAGATCTCCCTCTAAGGTGAAAATGTCTTTAAGCATGTTTAATCCAATCGCGCCTCCGGCAATTAAACCAACGAATGATAGCGACGCTGCGTTAATGGTCTGAAATACGGCTGCTCCTGAAAAAAGGACAATCGTCGCTCCTAGGTACCCCATAAGTAAGTTGCTCACGAACCCGGAAAATCGCTTTATTATACGCGCGTAAATAATAAAAAGCACAATATTTGATCCAACAATACTGAAGGCGACGGGGTTAATCATAAACGAGGCCCCGAGCGCTACAAGAAACGTTAGCGCGGTAACTTGAACGGCGCGAGCTGGAGATATCTGATTTGTAGAGAGAGGCCTTTCTGGATGTGTAACCACGTCTGAATCCCGGTCGTAAAAATCGTTTATAGCCGCGCCCCCAGAACATGTGAACGTAACGGCAATAACAGCTAAACCAATCAGCGCAGGGTCATACAGCCCTTTTTGGAAAGTTACAATAAAGAGAATGCACAAAACGTCGAGCACGAACAAATACGGTGGCCGCACGAGGGCGACATATGCTCGCGCTTTTTGACTCATTTTCATCTGTCTGAGATGCAACTGGAGATATCGCCTATAAGTAAGTTCTCATCGCGCACTTTTACAAAGGCAATAGATTGCCAGCTGCGCGGCTCTCGTGAGATAATAACTAAATTGCTAATTCGCAACGGTTGAGTCATACAAGCGGTAATAATTTTCGTTGATGAGCGTACAAAACCGACATTTACGACGAGTTCCTAGTACGCCCACGTGCTAGACAACCAAGCGAGATACTGAAAATTAGATGGGATGATTGAGTTATAGGTACACGTAGCACGGAACCATTACGCCCAATTTTAGCGCCATCTTAGCTTTACAAGTCTCTCTCAAGCGTGACATAAATCGGATGTCACACTTTTGCACACATACAGCGTCTCACGCGACCTTTTAAATTTCTTTGCACAGTTGAATCGGAGGTGACCACGATGGCTAACGAAGAACTAACGAGGCTCCAACAAGACGTTGTTATGATTGAACAGACGCTTTGTGTGATGATTCAAATTGATTCCAGCGTAGAACAACTGCACATTGATGGCGGCAAACATAGAGGGTGCCACCTTGATGCGATGATTCCAGAAGACAGCGTATGTTATTACGGGGCACATATCGGCTGCCCTACCAGAACGAATCCTAACTGTCGCGTGTGCGCGGAACGTTTAACTCGCGCCGTCAACTACGCAATACGCCAAGACAGCAAGTAAGATCGAACTAGCTTCTGCACTTGTCTAAGTAGGAGTGAACCTTGAACAATCCCATAAAGCATGTGTCCAGTGCTATAGGTAGCCAAATATTGCGATATTAGGAGCAGTCGGGAGTTCATTTATGACGCTCTTAAAAAGTCAGGGTATTAGTTAGTCAGTGACACGCTACATATCTTACGTGCGGTCGAATGAACAGGTTACGCAAACCATCAGCAACAAAGCATAAACAACAACTTTTTACCGAGAAAAGCATCTTTACTGTAAACATAGTCCATTGGGACTCACGCTGGTCAATCGTTTGGCATTGACTACACAGCGAAAAAAGCTTAAAACGACTAATTATTATTGATAGAGAGAAAATACTAAGAGCATGATTTCCAAAAGAATTTACAATCGTAAAAAGGAAAGCGTCTCGGAGGTTAAGTTATGCCAACAGGAATTGTCCTTGGTGGCGGAGGAACGCTTGGTGATTTCCAAGTAGGAGCTTTAATTTTTTTGTATGAAAAGGGCATTCTGCCTAACATCAAGTGCGTCTTCGGTACGTCAATTGGCGCTATTAACGCAGTGATCGTCTCTACAGGCGAGGGCTGCGACCACACGTTGGAGAATTACTGGTCTAGCAACGTTATTGGCCGCAACGACCTGATTCCCCAACACAGATGGTCTGAGAACATAGCTCCGGTACTAAAAGCTTTTATGGCGTCAGAGAAACGAAAAATTTCTTTAGGGGGGCAAATTCGTCTCATAGGGCGCATCCGAGCGATATCATCTTTCATCCAAGAGTCAAAAGAGGACTCACTTCGAGATATCATCAGCGCAATTGACGACTTAGAAGACATGATCGGAACCGCTTTAAGAGAAAGTACTCTCTATACGGCTGAAAAGCTCAAGCAACGGATGCTGGATAAGATCGACGATATTGAAAAAGCACTGGACCCAGCAATTGTATTCGGTCTTTTCGCAACAAACGTAGAAACAGGACAAAAAACGTGTTTCACGAATAGCAAGGAGCTATGTGACACTGTCGACGATACGCTTTATGTGCCCTGTCACTCGTCAGGCCTGCTCGTCAAAGCAGCCCTTGCTTCAGCAGCAGTGCCACTGATATTTCCGCCGGTTGAGGTATGCGGAAGCTACTATATCGACGGTGGTGCCCGAGAGGTTGTTCCCGTCAAGGCAGCGATCAAGAGCGGCGCTGATACGATCTATGCCATTCTTTGCCTTCCACGTTTAGCTCATAGAAGGAAGTATGCATTCTTGGATGTAAAGGGCGAGGGCGGGGAGAAAAAGAGTTTGGGTTGGGGCACGAGCAATCTGTTTGATGTTCGGCCCGAAGATTGGGTCGTAAATAACAGGAACTGGGATCCAAAGAGTGACGAATGCGATGTGCTCGATATCGCAAATCGGACACTCGCGATCCTATTGGATGAGCTCACTGAAGGCGATATAACTTCAACTGACGATAATGGCAAAAAAATCGAACCGAAAGTGATTGACCCGCTGATCCCGGTTCACGGCTGGACACAACTTAACATAGGTCTCCTCAAAATTAATGCAGATCAGGGCTATATGAGGGCGTTCGACGTTGTTTGTGCGTGTGTGTCGAAATCGCTTTATGAGCAATGTGAGCAACTCACCGCGGAGATCACTTCAAAACGAATAAAAATCTGGACGTTGGAACACCAGCTCATCGAGGAATTGTCAGAAGTAAGAGACGAGTCACTGTTTGCCGTGAGATATCTGTGGGATGTGCCAAACGTGTGGCGCGTCGCTCATCATTTATGCGCAAATGTGGTTAACACAACAATTCTATGCGATATTCGACAAAAGAAAAAAGAGCTAAAGGAGTGTATTGACAAGAGATTGACTATTGTCGAGTCTAGCTCACTTTCCGACGAAGACAAGAAACGTTCGCTACCCGAAGATTATGTCAAGATGTACCTGTGTTGGGAACCACACGACTGGCACCTAGAAGGAGGAAACAACGAACCGCAAATATCAACTCCGTGGGATCGGCTTGACCTCGGTGAATGGGGTTCCGACGTAATTGAGAAAGATTGGTCCCTCGGGTGGCCACCTGGTGATTGCGAATGCCGCTCCTTGTTGCGATACTTAGGGGCGACGTCACAACAGAAGGGTGGCATTTTTAGCCCCCCAAACGAGTAGCGCAAGACGGAGACAGGATTTTACGTGTATTTATTAACATCGATCGAGGATAGCGCTTAAGACCGCACGCAAAAAACCAGGAAATAAAGGACTTGTTTACAATCGCGTGATCCGCGTAACACTGCTCGTCCACAGCTAAGCGAAAAAATGCGGTTAAGCGTCGCATTTTCTGTTCGCTTTCATAACACCGTTCAATAATTGCTTTATAAAAGTGCCGGCGAGTTACTCACTGTGAGGAACGCTAATGCAGCACTCCGCGATCGGCTGCAAAGGAGATATTGCCTAAGCGCCGACAAGTATCGATCATGATGAGCAGGCAGGATAGCAAGACGCACAATGTGCTCAAAGTCGGAGGCAGCCTAATTGCGGTGGGCGCGGATTTGATCGCCTACCTTGCTGCCGCTCACGTTGACGCACTCATAGTGCCGGGCGGGGGACCATTTGCGCAGACTGTCAGACACTACGCGGGCCACGTCGATGAAACAACCGCTCACTGGATGGCCATCTTGGCAACTAATCAATATGGCTTCTATCTGGCTTCATCGGGAGCGGCATTGGTTGAGGATCTCCGCGCAGTTGAGTCTGGAGTTCACATCCTTTTACCGTTCAAAGTGCTAAACGAACGTGACCCTCTGCCCCACTCCTGGATCGTTACCTCCGACTCTATCGCTGGGTGGGTAGCTCACCAGCTCGACGCTAATCTTGTCATTGCAACCGACGTCGATGGAATTTTCTTAGATAACAAGTTGGTTTCACGTATCGACGCACGTGAGCTTCGCGAGGAAACGTGCGTCGATGCATTCCTTCCACAACTCTTGGATATACACAACTCGGATTGTACGGTTGTGAACGGTCAGCACTTTCAGCGTGTCCGCGACGCAATCCAGCGACACGATACGGTAAGCACGAAAATTGTCGGACGAAAGTAGTTTATAAAGGTCATCGCTTTATAGAGTAGAAACAGCCAGTTAGGGTGATTCTTACTTATAATTAAATGGAAACGGAGAAAATAGAAAATGGAGAAGACGTGTATATCGTGTGGTGCAAGGATGGCTAAGGATAGCGGCATATCGTATCCTTGCCCCTCTTGCGGCGAGATCATCACGCGATGTAAGAAATGCAAGAAGCTGAGCAATCCATATCGATGCGCGTGTGGCTTCGGAGGCCCTTAGATGGGGGAAGTAGCAGTACAGCTTAAGGTAATGCCAAACGGCCCCGACGTTGATCTGAAAGGTCTAAGCAACCGAATAACGTCTCAGGTCGAAGCGTACGGGAAGGTATATAACTGCGAGGTACAACCCATCGCCTTCGGACTTAAAGCGTTGATATTTACGGTTATAGTTGAAGACAAAGAGGGCGGAACTGAATCTGTTGAAGTCTCTATATCGGAAATTGACGAAGTAGAAAGTGTTCAAGTGGTTGCCGTCACCAGAATGCTTTGACTCGAGTGGTAGCGACGGTTGTATAAAAAAATGCACCGACCGGGATTCGAACCCGGGTTGTGGGCTTTCTCCACAGGTTGGAAGGCCCAAGTCATAGCCACTAGACCATCGATGCGTGCCGAAAAACTACTTTAACAGAACGTATATTAATGCTTTGCACAACGTGCGTAGAAAATGTCCCAAAGACGGAAGAGAAAGGCGTTTGTTAAAGACATCGTTTTACAGCGCATAGACCGCCTCTTAGACGCAGCCTTAGTCGAATTTCCCGCTCACGCGCAAAGAAGTGAGCGCTACGTTGAGCTAGTACAGAAGTTGGCAACAAAATATAGGGTGCCTTTGGGAAAGACTTACAAAATGCGTTTTTGCAGAAGCTGTGGGGCGTATTTCGCGTACGGGGCTAATGCACGCGTTCGTATCAAAGACAAGCGAACGGTCATTACATGCTTAAGGTGTCACGATGTAAGGCGCTATTGAATGAGTGTGCACAAATATATGGCTAGAAAAACCGAGGAACAAAAACTCAAGGCGCTTTCTGCAGAATTAGTCCCGACGCTCTGGATCGGCAAGAATGGCGCGAACACGGCAATCGTGCTTGAGCTGCAGGAGCAACTTAAGTTACGAAAAATAGTCAAAGTGAGAATTCTTAAAACCGCTTTACTTGAATCAAGTCGCGATGAGATCGCCAATGAACTTGGTACGGCATCAGGTGCGCAGTTGATCGATTTGAAAGGCGCAACTGCCGTATATCGTTCGCCTTATCGCGTCAAAAAGATATCTAAAAACAGCTTTACGCATCAGAGAAAATGATATAAGTAAAAAAGACTTAAACTCGCTTGATTCCAGCAAGAAGTACAATTAAGGAGATTAAATGACCACACTGTACGATGTTTCCGCAAACAAGCTTATCGAATTGACCGCCCAGAAGTTGAAGGATGATGAACGATTTGCGCCTCCTGAATGGGCAGCCTGGGTAAAGACAGGAGTGCATAAGGAACATCCCCCACAAAACGATGACTGGTGGTATGTCCGCTGCGCTGCTCTACTAAGGCGGATCGCAATTAATGGTCCCGTCGGAACCCAACGACTACGCTCTGTCTATGGAGGTAAGACGGACAACAAATCAAGACCCGAACGTTTCGTTAAAGGCAGCGGTTCCATAATTCGAAAAGCGATACAGCAGCTCGAAAACGCAGGGTTGGTAAGGACGACTCCGAAAGGCAGGGAGATCTCGCCAGAGGGTAGGTCCTTGTTAGACAACAATGCGTACGAGCTCTTAAAAAGCACGTAGCTGACGCAAAGAGAGAATTATGGACGATGACCTGGAACAAATAAGGAAGCGGCGACTCGAGCAGCTCCAAGCGCAGCAGAGCGGGATGCAAGGGCCGTCCACCGAAGAGGTCGAACAAGCCCAAGCCTTAAGAAGCGCACTCCTGCGACAGGTGCTAACACCTGAAGCGCGTGAACGACTCAACAGCATAAGATTGACGCGACCCGACTTTGCAGACTCCGTAGAATCGCAACTTCTCGCGCTATACCAAAGCGGAAGACTAACTGGACAGATAACCGACGAACAACTTAAGCAACTTCTGAAAAAAATCGCCCCCAAGAAACAGAACATACGCATAACGCGCAGATGAAAGTCGGCGTTTTGTTTAGCGGGGGCAAAGATAGCGCACTCGCAGCTATTCTTCTGAGCCCTTTTGCACAAATTGAACTGGTTACGGTGTCCTTCGGAATTGTGCCGAACGATGCACGGGCGTTGGCACAGATCCTTGGTTTTAGCCACGTAATGATTAGCTTAGAAAAAGAGGTCGCAATGGGTTCAATCGATGCGATGATCAAGGATGGGTACCCCAACAGAGGCCTTAATCAGGTGCACAAGACAGCGCTTGAGCGTGCAGCACAATGCAACCGCTTCGTAGCAGATGGCACGCGCCGCGACGACAAGGCGCCACTATTGACCTTACAGGAGGCGCGAAGTTTTGAAGATCGTATGCATGTCGACTATATCCGTCCGCTACTCGGCTATGGACGACGCACGATTGATGGTCTAGCTGCGGAGCTACTCGAGGTCACCTATGGCGAGTGTATCTCGTTCGACTATGAAGTCGAACTACGTCAACTTATGGAAAGTGCGTACGGCCACCAAACCGTACACCGCATTTTCCCAAAACTGCATCTTCAATCGAAGATCACAGGACGAAAAAGAGCAAATTTCTGTGCGACAAAGGCGTAAACAATTATTAACGATGAATGGCAATAGGCTACTCTGATCGTGAGAGTATTTGAACTGCCGAGCAACCCAACGACTTCATCCACAGAGGGACTACAATGAGCAAAGTAACAATAGGGAAAAAGAAAAGGCTCGCAAAAGCGACAAAGCAAAACAGGCGTGTGCCCGCGTGGGTGATCGTTCGAACAAACCGCACTGTGACTACCCATCCGAAGAGAAGGCACTGGAGACGAGGTCGCCTTAAGGTGTGATCGTCCATGGCGAAGGATACAAAGATAGAGGAAGAGCGTGTGTACACCATACCACTAAGAGCAGTCAAACACACGCCACGATGGAGACGCAGTAAGAAGGCGATGTCAGAAATCCGCAAGTATCTCGCCCATCATTTAAGCACAGAGCAAGAAAAAGTTAAACTTGATCGATCCATAAATGAGAAGGTCTGGGAGAAAGGCTCGAGCAACCCGCCAAACAAGATTACTGTAAGGGCAATGAAATTCGATGACGGTGTCGTCGAGGCAGAACTCGCGACCGAATCGTGAATAAGAGTACCGAGCAACAAACCTAGGTCTCGAGGCGATAACGTGGTCAAGCGCATCACGATAGGCGGTAGTGCCGTGCTCGGCGTCTTTGCTACTTGCACTGATAACTTTTTACTTGCTGCACCACCAATGACTGATGAAGCACAGCTGAACTTCTCACAGGAACTCGGCGTAACCACTGTCCCAATTCTCGTCGGCTCGAGTTCGATTGTCGGTTCGCTCGTAGCTGGTAACTCGAACGGGTTTGTCGTTTCCGGCACTACCCTACGACACGAAATTGCACAACTCAAAAAGCTTGCCGAAGGTATAAAGGTGCGAAAACTTCCTGGAAGGATCAATGCGGCAGGAAACGTGATTCTCGCAAACGATACCGTAGCGATGATACACCCCGGCTTGATCACTCGAGCAGAGCGAGTCATTTCCGAGACCTTGGGTGTAGACGTGCAGCGTGGTACGGTAGCCGGCTTAAAAACAATTGGAATGGCTGCATGCGCCACCAACAAAGGGGTTTTAGCACATCCAAAGGCGACAGAGGTTGAGCTTTCTAAGCTAGATGAAACGTTTGGCGTTCCTGTCAACATCGGCACAGTGAACTACGGATCCCCACTCGTAGGGTCTGCACTTCTCGCTAATATGAACGGTTACGTCGTTGGAAGGGAGAGCACGGGGATCGAGCTCGGGCGGATAGAAGACTCCCTAGGGTTTCTATAACCACCCCCAAAACGAGCCAAGCATTTAACTAAACGATGTCTTGGATAGCTATTTAACTGATCCGCAAGAGTATTCCAATGATCAACAGGCGTTCTATACGACCACGTTAACATTATAAGCGACGTTGAAAGACGTTCGTGCATCTTCATTATGGATGGTAAGACATGGAAACAAAACGCTTTCAAATAACTGGTTCCTTTAAAGCAGGGCGTTCGTGGGAACGTTTCACAAAAAGAGTCACAAGTAACAACGAAAAAAATGCCGCAGAAAAGCTCTACTCACTCATTGGCAGCGAACACGGCTTGAAGCGGAATCTAATTCAAATTGAGTCTATTGTAGTTGAAGAGGCGTGATATCATGACGAGCGAACAAGAAGTGCGAGTGTTACTCGGCCAACTGCAGCAATCTGAGGCAGAAGCCCATGCTTATGAACAACAGATGGAGCTCGTTAGTTTCACGATAAGTGAGGTAGATAATGCAGTTGCCTCGGTTGAAGCACTTTCTCAACCGGATATAGGCAAAGAGACACTCATACCAATTGGAGCAAACTCATTCGTCTATGGAACCATTCCTCAGACAAAAAGGGTGATAATCGGGCTCGGAGCGAACGTCTCTGCTGAAGTAGACGTGGCTGATGCAGTGTCTTATCTTACTGAGCGGAAGAAAAAACTGACTGAAATGCAAGGACAATTCGCCACTAGACTTAACCAGATCGGTTCCCAAATCTACTCACTACAATCGAAGTTGCAAGCGGTTCAATCGCAGTTACAGGCGGAACCTTAAATGTTTGAGAGCTTAAGAAAAAAGCTCAAAATATTTAAAGAGAGCGTTAGCACTGAGGAAAGCGATAACGACGAGATCGACGCAGCAAAAAGTGACACAACCCTATCTGGTGAGGCGAAAGAAGAGGTCTCGTGGGAACGGACGACGCCAAAAGTCGTCAACGCTGAGGCAGTTGAGCAAGTGTCTGAATCTGTCAAACAACCTCAACAGCGCGTTGAATCGAGCAGCAGAAAATCCGCGAGTAGCAAGTCCTATTTTGAACGAAAAATCAAAGGCAAGGACCTTGAAGAGTCACTTTGGGACCTTGAGATTGCACTCCTTGAAAGCGACGTCGCCGTATCGGTCTCTGAAGAAATCGTTGAAAGCGTAAAAAAAGAGCTTGTCGGCACAAAGAGAAGATGGCGCCAAGACGTTGGGACTCTCGTCGAACAGGCGCTCCGCGATGGAATATTGAAGGTGCTCGATGTCAATGGCCTTGATTTCGATGAAATCATCAAAAACACTCAAAAACCGGTCACCATCGTATTTACTGGGATAAATGGAACAGGAAAAACCACAACCATTGCAAAAGTGGCTCACCGCCTTAAAAAACAAGGTTACAGCGTTGTGCTCGCTGCAGGGGACACTTACCGAGCGGGCGCTCTTGAGCAAATTGAGCGCCACGCCGAGAACTTAGGGGTTAAGCTTGTCAAACACCAACAGGGAGCTGACCCTGCGGCGGTAATCTATGATGCGGTGCAATATGCACGAGCGAAACACAAGGACGTCGTCCTCGCAGATACGGCCGGAAGAATCCACACTAACGTCAACCTTATGAACCAGCTTAAAAAAATTGAGAGAGTCATAGACGCCGATTTAGTGATTTTTGTCGACGAAGCTCTTGCGGGAAACGACGCAGTGGAACGCGCTCTTCAGTTCAACACGGCAATGGCCATAGACGGATCGATTCTCACCAAAGTTGATGCCGATTCAAAAGGAGGCACCGCCATCTCAATAGCGCACGCAACGACCAAGCCAATTCTCTTTTTAGGAATAGGGCAGAACTACGAAGATATGGTCAAGTTTGACCCGCAATGGCTTATGTCCAGATTATTCGACGAGGTGGACGCGTAAATGGTAATGGAAAGCCTGAGTAGCTCGCTCCGTGATACGCTTAAAAAGCTAGCTCGAGCTAACCGCATCGACGAAAAAACGCTCAATGAGGTCGTTAGAGACATTCAACGAGCGCTCCTAAGCGCTGACATAAATGTCGCTCTAGTCCAGCAACTGTCGAAACGAATTAAAGAAAGGGCGTTAAAAGAAAAGCTCTCGGGGAAGCTTAACCCCCGTCAACACGTCATAAACATAGTTTACCAAGAGCTTGTCGCACTCCTTGGTGAACCAATAACAGTTCCACTTACTCATCACGCCGTGATCCTGGTCGGGCTTCAGGGTAGCGGTAAGACGACGACTACAGCAAAGCTCGCGCGTTTTTTTCAAAAAAAGGGGTTGAAAGCTGCTGTTATCTGTGCCGATACCTTCCGTCCAGGGGCTTATGACCAACTCTCGCAGCTGTGCGCGAGGATAGGTGTACCTTTTTACGGTGAATTAGAGAACAAGAACGCAGTTGAAATAACGGCCCACGGTATAGCTGAGCTTAAACGCTACGATGTTATCCTCGTCGACACAGCAGGGCGACATGCACTCGAATCAGATCTCGTCCTCGAGATGAAAGCCATCAACGATATAGCAAACGCAGACCAGCGCTTCCTGGTACTCGATTCTGGCATTGGTCAGCAAGCGAGCGAGCAAGCGCGAGCGTTCAACGCAGCGATCGGCTTAACGGGAGTCATAGTAACGAAGCTCGACGGTACAGCGAAAGGAGGGGGTGCCCTTTCGGCAGTTGCCGAGGTTGGAACGGGAATAGCGTTCATCGGTACGGGTGAAACCGTAGACGACTTCGAAAAGTTCGAACCAGACCGATTCATTTCGCGACTGCTTGGCTTGGGAGACATCAAGACCTTGGTTGAGATGATCGAAGAAGAACCACCCATCGAGATGGAAGACGCAGAGGCGATGCTTAAAGGTAATTTTACACTGAAAGATATGTACAAACAGATGGAAGCGATTGGCAAAATGGGGCCTCTTGCCAAAATTGTCCAAATGCTTCCGCTTGGATCACTCGGCGTCGATATACCCGATGCCGCACTTCAATCGACGAAAGAGAGCCTAGAGCGTTTTAAAGTAGTCATGGGTTCAATGACTGACGAAGAGCTCGAACATCCACGCATTATTCGCAGTTCTCGTATCAAGCGGATCGCTCGCGGCTCGGGTGTCCCTTCAGATAACGTACGCGAGCTCCTGAAATATCATAAGGTGATGCAGAGAACGTTGAAAGGCGTTCGCTCGCAAAAAGATATGCAAAAGTTCTTGAGGAAACAAGGTCTCAAGTGACAAAATTAGTAAATAAAAACACTATAGAAGTTCGAGTAATTCAGTTTTTCGCTTTTCGTAGGCCTCGCTAGTAATAAAGCCTTTCTCACGCAACACATCGAGCTTCTCGATTTGCTCGATTATGTCCTCCTTAATAATCTGACGCGTCCTCTCATCAGCCATCGTGTCCGCATTGCTTTTATCGATGATAAACTTTATGTAATTTAACGCGAAATAATAAAATCTTTTCTTCGCTCTTTCACAGCCATTTACTTGAAATTTAATGCGCGTTTTAAGTAATACAGTACTTTTAATAAGCCGCCGGAGGGATTTGAACCCTCGATCTGCTGATAATTCTTTGAGCA
>CAYHCZ010000036.1:0-13892 GCA_964355295.1 uncultured Methanomicrobia archaeon | reverse complement strand
CTCCTTGAAATCACTGCTCATATGAATTGAACTATACAAATCATCCTTCTTAAAACTAAGTGAAGCGCTTGCAGACTAATTAAGGCGCAAAATGGAGCTTTTTCAATCATTGACAAAAATCAAGGCTATCCGAAGCCAAACGGTTGGATCGTCCTTTCTATTATCTCTCGATAAACATCAGAGGATAGTCTGCATCTTCATCGTATTGCATCTTGACGAGCACTTTTGCCGATCCATAACTCACGACAAGTTCGACGTCGAGCATTTTACCTTCAAGCTCAGTATAACCAAATTTGTTTAGCTTAGATGAAACCATATCTTTGTTGATTTTAATGATGACATGTTCAACGTAAGGTTGTACGCCTATGCTTTCTTGGATTGCCTTTTCTAGTGTGGGAATTGTGTTTAGATCAAGTGGCGCGCCTACATATTGGTGATACAAAGCTCCCAGTTTTATACCTGCTTCGAAAAGCGCCTGTTCTCTGTCGTTTATCTAAGATACCCCCGATACAGCGGATTTAGGATATAAACTATTGAAAGCAGCAGAAGAACGAGAGCAACAATCCAATAGCTTGTTCCAATCGCGTAAAGGACGAGAATGACGATCAATAATGCGCCTACGACGGCTAGAGTAAGCGTATTTCTAATTTTGGGATACTTGATCTCGCTGACCATTAGCCCTGAGAGAATCAGCGCAACAAGCAACAACCCAATGGGGGGCAGTCCCGCGAGAATATAGAGCGCGACAATTAATCCTCCTGCAGTTATTGGTAACCCATAGAAGGACGTGTCTTGTGGGGCAATGTTATATCTTGCAAGTCGCAGCATCCCACTGACTGTATAAACGAACGAGATTATGAAAATCAAGAAGAAGATATTACGATTTCCTGTTACGTCTCTTACCACATAATAAATCAGAATTGAGGGTAACAAGCCAAACGAGATAAAATCTGCAAGTGAATCGAGCTGGAACCCGAGACTTCCTTGGCCTCTTGTTCTAGCTAAATATCCATCAGCTCCATCGGCTAGGACGCAAATAAGGACGAAAGCTGCAGCAATACTTGTATTCTGTTTATACGCTTCGACGAGAAAAAGGATGCCTAGGGTGCCAAATAAAAGGTTGACTATTGTGGCTGCATCCTGCTCCATAATTTCAATATTAAATGGTAACCTCATAAGTCAACAAACTCATTTGAGCAATTTAGCTATCGTTGTCTCTCCTGCTTTTACCTTTTGCTTGGGTGAAACGACAAACGAATAATTGCGAGGTAGTACAACATCGACCCGTGAGCCAAATCGGATCATACCTATCCTTTGACCTCGTGAAACACTATCATTTTGCTTAACGTAGCAAACAATCCTTCGGATAACTGCGCCAGAGATTTGCGTAACGATAACATTCCCGATTCGAGTGCGAATGGTTATAACATTTCGCTCATTTCTGTCTGAGTCTTTGTAAAAAGCAGGAACTCTTCCTCCTTTATGATATTGAACGTCTACAACTTCGCCGTCGACTGGAGATCTGTTGACATGCACATTGTGAATATTCATAAAAATGCTGAGCTGATTATCCTGTATTTTTAATACCCGCCCATCTGCTGGGCTCACGACATCAGTAGGGTCATAGCTTTCTGACAACCGTTCAGGATCTCTGAAAAAAAAGAGGAGGAAGATAGTAATTAAAATACCCACGTATAGATATGGGGAAAAAAAAGCTATGAACGCTGTTAGCACGAAAGAGCCTAGGATCCAATATTCAGAGCCCTTAGCTAGCACGTTTAATGCCTCGTTTTAGTAAGTCTACTACATTAACTACCATATCGAGGAGTTCCGGGAGCAGCATAAATACGACGTACGAGATTAATACGAGGGCAACAATCGATCCAAATTTCGCGATAATATTGTGCGAAATATAGAAACTGTTTTCTGGTGACCCAAACCATTGGTTGCCGGTAGCTGTCAGCACAAATGCATTTCTCAGTATATTTAATATGTATATCGTTGGAACGGAGACCATGAATGCCGCTAATTTTCTGCGTGGCGGGGCAGGCACACACGATATGACCCCAATGAACAGAGCAATGCTTTCGATCCCAGTACAACCTAGTATGATTTGGACTGGGTAGTTATTTAGCGTTAGAACATTCCACTCAGCCTGAACCGCAGCCACCCCGAAGGAATTTAATATGATAGCAGTCTGCGATGCTACAGCGCTGATCAAAACGTAATTGAGAGTGGCTAACTCTGCAAAGGAGAAGTACACTATGCCTCCTACGGCTGCGGCTTTCGTTATAACAAGAGTCAGATCGTCAGCTTTCTTCCACATAATGAAGGCAATGTAGCCGCAAAAAACCGCAACCAAAATGGTCGCTATGACGTTGAAATAGTCGTCGACTGCCAGATAATGCACGGGTTGATACGCCCAATGGAGGGCGAAAAAGATCCAACCGACGGCTCCGATCGGATATGCGACCTTACGTGGCGCAACTGTTGCAGCAATGAAAAGACCAAGTGCAATCCATAATAAAACCTGCATAAATCTACCAGTGGGTTGGAGGCTGCTAAACGGACTCACAACGCTTATAATAAAACTGGCATATAATCATTTTGACCCGTCGTTTTGCGACTTCTAACCAGTTAGACGACAAATTTAGCATCTCTAGTTTAAATTAGCGCCCTATCTATTTAAGGTGCGAAAAACAAAGTTCTCTTTGAAACGTATCTAGGCTTAATCAGTTGCTGTGAGAAAGAATGGAATTCTGTCCTAAATGTAAGAGCATAATGGTTCCCAAAGAGGGTGTACTAGCTTGTCGAGCGTGTGGCTTCGAAAAAGAGAAGGGTCAATCGGTGAAGAAAAAGCACGTCCACGAAATCTCTCGGAACGCGCGACAGATGTTGGTAATAGAGAGTGAGTCGGACGAGGGAAAACCTACTATTAAAGCGCATTGCGCAGAATGCGGTAATGATAAAGCTTATTGGTGGCTTAGACAACTCCGTTCTGCGGACGAGAGCGAAGTACGATTCTTTAGATGCATCACGTGTGGTTACACGTGGCGCGAATATGATTAATAGCTTGAATGATTTCTGCCCGCGAACCTCAGAGGATCACTCGGGCTGATTGTCTTCCTCTGCAGAAAATGCGTTCTTTGATTTGTGTAGTCGCTTATCGTGAGTTACAATGGATGTTGAAGTCGTTCTTGTAAATCCCATTTATGAGGGTAACGTGGGCGCAGTAGCTCGCGTGATGAAGAACTTTGGTTACTCCAAATTAGCTCTGATAGAGCCATGCGTGCTGGGGTCGTTCGCAAGAGCGATGGCATCTCACGCCCAGGATGTGCTCGATTCTGCGCGACTTACGACACTTGAAGGTGTTTTATGTGCATCAAACTTAGTGATAGGAACCACAGGAATCGTCGGATCTCGAGCGAACTTGAGGACGCCGTACCCGCTTACTAGACTTGGCGTCAAACTCTCGGGAATGCACGGCATCGCTTCGATACTGTTTGGCGCTGAAGATCAAGGACTTCCGAACGTAGTGTTACAGGAATGTGATATGATCGTCAACATTGAAACGAGCTCTGAATATCCGGTAATGAACATTTCGCACGCAGCAGCTATCGTATTACATAGTATTGCCAGTACGGCAAGTACCACGCCAAAACGGAAGGTTGCGTTGCATGATGACCTCGATCGATTATTGCAGCATTCAAGCGACGTGCTCGAACTGATTGACTTTCCGCCGCATAAGCGTCGGCGAGTACTTATCAACCTGAAACGCATTGTAAGTAGATCAGAACTAAGCGAAGCAGAAGTTATGACGCTAAGAGGCGTATTGAGCAGGGTAGAACTCCGTCTTAAACGATAAAGATCATCTAAGGTAATCGCCCACAAGACGACGAAGTTTTTCACGCGTTTCGTCTGAAACAACCTCTGGGCTAGTCACAACGGCGTCTTTAAGTGCGTGTCTGCATACACATTCGTCGTCGTTTGTAGGGAGGTATGCAACTACTTCTTGGATTATTTTCTGCGTGCTTGCTGCGTTTTTCTTGACGTTGCTTATCACCGTTTCAATAGTGACCTCATCTTTGTGCCAAACGTCGTAATCTGTTACTGTAGATAACATACTTAAGCACATTTCGGCTTCTCTTGCGAGTTTGGCCTCCGGTATTGCCGTCATTCCTATTACATCGAAGCCCATATGTCGGTAGGCGTTTGATTCCGCACGTGTTGAAAACTGAGGGCCTTCGATGCAAACATACGTACCGCCACTTTTGATGGAGCACCCAACCCGTTGCGCTGCCTGCCACAATGCGTACGATAGGACTCCACAAAATGGGTCGGCTAAGCCTATGTGGACGCAAATATCGTCAAAAAAAGTATTAGGGCGAAGCTTAGTTCTATCAAAAATTTGATCGGGAATGACGATTGAGAGGGGCTTGATATCTTCTTTAAGACTGCCAACTGCTGAAATTGCGATAATATTAACGACACCTAAAGTTTTTAGCGCATAAATATTTGCTCGATAGTTTACGTGGCTTGGCGAAAAACGGTGTCCCACCCCGTGTCGTGCTAGAAAAGCGCAAGTTTTCCCGTCGATCTGACCGACAACTATATCGCTTGATGTGGGACCAAACGGTGTTTCGATTTTCACCGTTGTCGGTTCTTCAAGGAGATTGGGGTTGTAGAAACCAGAACCACCAATGAATGCAACATCAGCGTTCATTTCAACTTCCAACCCCCCTCTTCCCGTTCTAGGAGATCCCGACGTTCCATCTCTTTCAAAATCTCAGGGACTCGTCCCGGTTGAGCGATATCAAGGTGAATAGGGTCGATCGAGAACATATGGTTTAGTCCGGCCTTGATTGATTTTTCGTTCCACACGTCTTTTCTTTCGTTGGTCATCAGTTTCACTATCAAGTCGGTCATATCTTCAACAAAATTCCAAGGATATATTACCCACATCCACTCTTCCATAAATTCAGCATGATAGTCGGGAGTAATTTCGGAAGTGAAGAGTAGTTGTAGAACGCCTGTTTTACAATCACTCGGTTCGAATTCTCTCACATAATCTAACGAATGCTTAAGACTTTTTCCTGTGTCGGCGATATCATCTACGATAAGTACCTGTTTGTCTTTGACCATATCTTCTGCGATTGGGTATCGTATGACACATTCATCTGCTAAACGTGCGGTTCCCACATAGTGCTCAACTTTTAGGCTAATCAAGTCTGAAATACCGAGAAAATCGCAAACCATTCGGCCAGCAAACCAACCTCCACGCGCTAGCGCTATGATAACATCTGGTTCGTATCCCGATTCGACTACATTCGCAGACAGATCGCGGCATAGGTCGTAGATATAGTTCCAATTCATCACTGCACATTTGATCTTTTCAGGAACGGCCATGGTTCATCCGTCGAGAAATGATAATATTTATTTCTACCTATTCTATGTTCTAATAATATTGAAAAGGAATATTACAGAGTAACTGCTATCAGGGAAATTGGTTGGAAGGAGTTTTCCTATGCGACTTGAAGAAGAAGACCTCAATGCGATAGGTGAAATTGTAGTCAGTCGCTATTTTAAGAAAGGCGGCTTTAAGTACATCACTCTGAGTGATCCGAAGAGAATATTCAAAGCGTACAACGATATTGAAGAACAGTATAAAGCTTATCCTCATATGAGTAGAGACTGGTATGTCTCTAACTCTGTTGAGAAAGAAGCATACATCGCGCGAACTTGGAAGGAATTGAAGAAACTTGTAGATTTTTTGAATAGTCTGAGCGACAAGAAGCTATACAACTTTTTAGTGCGAGCGAACAACGAGCTCGCTTTAGCTAAAGTGGAAACTGAACGGTCAGAAGTCTCGAAAGAGGCTATCGCGATCGCGAGGAATCACGGTTATAAGCTCTACCTTTTTACGGTAAAAGTCCCTAGCAACCTTGAATACGATGTAGACTTGCTAAACGGCAAGTGATCATCTGTTAGAGCGCGAGAGCCTGAAGCCGTTTCTGCATTACAACATATGACGCTTTCAAGTTCTTAAAGTTGTCAAAACTTGCTTTGAGCGTGTCAAGTTTAGCTCGATCACTTTCACCTTTAAAGTGCTTCGCGAAGCCAATCAAATTTTTCATCACGCGCGTGACTTCGTCGACGATTGTTACAGTACTCGTCAGTGCCGTCCTAGAGAGCGGGTTTAGGTCGACAGTTATGACGACTTTTCCGAGCTGAGTTAAAGCTTGAGCCCTATCGCCGTCTTCTAAGGGGACGAACACCACGTCTGCATTGAATATGCCTTGCTTGTCAACTTTTGCTCTATCGCTGGCTATATGGTTGAGCTTGATGATTTCAATGCCAGTTAAGATATTAGCTACGCCATACTCGCGCAAGTGATCTGCGATTCTTTTTATGCGCTCTTCAGATCGATGAAACAGATTAATCTCGACAGAAATATCAGTTAACGCGCAAAACTCTGCTATTTCTTCAGGCACAAGTGCCGCTGTGTTCCCATTTACCGACAGAATTGGGTAGCGTGCAGTGAGCAAATAGGCGCCCGCAACGTTAGTGGCGTTAAACGCATTCTCGCCCGTTTGTTCCCCTAACAAGTAATCGAATGCTTCTCCTCTTCCATGCGCAATGAGGCCGTGAGCACTCGTTATACCTTTTTCATAGCCGTCTACCAGCTTATTGCGCAGTGCGAGTGACGCATAACGAGGATGTCCTTCCGAAACCAATATGTGCTTCACCCAAGGTCGTTTTGTTTGACATAGCGCGCTTCGCAACCCTTTGTATATAAATCTTCAGGGGCAAACATATTTGCCGTGAGGACCGAACCGGGATACTTAAGCCGGAAGGAGCTCCTCCTAAACTCCTTTAAGCTCGGCACAATAGATAAGGATCTATTTGGTCCAACGCCACCTTCGGCGTTTGTTGGAAGATTCGGTTACCCTGAGGTCCTTGCGGGACCGTTGGTTTCACCAGCGGGTGAGGAGGTCGTACTTAGTGACACGCCAGACAAATGGCTTCATCTGAGCCGGGAAGAGATAATCGGGTTTAGATCAAATCTCGTTCGTTCTAATTTCAAATTGAATGTTAAAGACGCGCGCGATCCGGGCCGACTACTTAAGGAGACGCAGGAACTCGCAATGGCCGCGCTTCCTGTCGACGTTGAGGTGAAGTTCTTAAAACCGCCACGGCGAAGTCTTCAGTTTGACAACATCCTTACGCCTATGGGTCCGTCCGGAACTGTAACTGATATAGAGATAGTTGAGAATCCACAAGTCCCCAAGAAAGTAGACGCGCTTGCCGATGATCGGGACATCAAAGCAACAGATGCAGCAGTTCTTTTGTACGAAGCTTCGATATCTCCGTATCAAATTAGTCGGCTTCTGTCGGTCGGCATATTGGGCAAGAAACGCTTGATTGTCCCGACGCGTTGGTCGATCACTGCAACTGACTCCATGCTAGGCGACAATCTACTTAAGCGGGTGCGGAACTATCCAGAGAACGCAGATGTTCAGCTCTTTGTCTCGGAAGCGTTTGGAAACCACTTCGAGATACTCCTTATCCCTCGAGCCTATGCTTTCGGATGGACGGAAATGTGGGAATCGCAGGGGGGCAAGGTCGAGATAGGCGATTTGTACGAAGATGCGATGAATAAGCCAGCCTATATGGACGGCGGCTACTATGCAGCGCGATTTTCAGCGCTCGAGTTTCTGGAACGTGTTAGAAGGCAGGCGTCTATTTACGTTGTACGCGAAGTAAAGCCGACGTACGATATCCCTCTTGGGAGCTGGGTTATTCGAGAGCTCGTTAGGGACGCATTCTCTCGGCAACCACTGATATTTGAAAGCCCGACTGACGCCCTTAGGAGTGTGCGAACGCGCATCAAAGTACCAACAAACACCCTTTTTTTGAAAAAGCATCTATCGCAGACAAGGCTAATGCAGTTCGATTGAAAGTTAGTGTATGGCGATAGCAGTTGCTAATGTAAAGCAACGACGATTGCAAGGGGAAACCCAAAACTTATTACTTGTTGAGTGGATTTCATGCTTTAAGATCGGCACTAAACCGGTCTCGACGAAGCAAACTGGAACGAGGGGTGTAAATGGCCGTCAAAGTAGCAATTAATGGTTATGGAAACATTGGTAAAAGGGTTGCAGATGCGGTAGCGAAGCAGGACGACATGGAATTAGTAGGGGTAGCAAAAACGCGGCCAAATTTTGAAGCCTTTGTCGCTAATCAGAAGGGCTACCGCCTTTATGCATCTGACGAGGACAAGATAGCAGCTTTTGATGCCGCAGGCTTAGAAGTAGCCGGTACGACTATGGATATGCTGGGCGAAGCCGACGTTGTGGTAGACGCCACGCCTGAAGGGATGGGTGCGCAGAATCTTGAATCGATCTACAAGAAGCTAGGGATCAAGGCCATATTTGAAGGTGGGGAGAAACACGACGCCATAGGGGCCTCATTCAACGCATACTGCAACTATCAAGACACTATAGGTAAGGATTATGTTCGGGTAGTGTCCTGTAACACGACCGGACTATGTCGCTCATTATCCGCTGTTGATAGCGTTGCTGGCATTAAGAAGGCTCGAGTAGTACTAGTGCGAAGGGGCGGCGACCCGGTTCAAATCAAGAAAGGACCGATTAACGCCATTATTCCAAATCCGCCGACCGTTCCCTCACATCACGGTCCAGATGTCAATACCGTGATGCCAAAGTGGAACGTGGCGACGATCGCCGTGCTTGTCCCGACGACACTAATGCATCAACATAACATCATGATCGAAGTCGAAAACGACGTCTCTCGAGAGGATGTGCTCAAGGAATTTTACAGTCACATGCGGTTAATGCTGGTGCGGGCTGCAGACGGTCTAGGTTCTACTGCGGAGATTATCGAGTTAAGCAGAGATTTGGGGCGGCCACGTTATGACCTCTGGGAAATTCCGATCTGGGAAGAGAGCGTCAATGTCGTAGACAAAGAAGTGTTCTATATGCAGGGTGTGCATCAAGAGGCCGACATAATCTTAGACAATATTGATTGCATTAGGGCGATCACTGGCGCTGAAAAAGACGCAACAGCGTCTATTCGGAAAACTGACAAAGCGATGGGGGTTATGGGTTCCTTTAGACCACCACAATGTCTTCAGGATAAGCCTGACGAGCTTCGAGAGATACAAAGGAAGGAATGGGGGCTCGAGTAACTGAGTATTCTATGTAATCTCGTAAAAAAACTTACACCGGGATAGACCTCAGCTGCAATTAACGCCGGTAGGCTATTGTTACTATGTTAGATTTTCTAACCATTGACGATATGGATCTTAAAGGCAAGACCGTACTTCTTCGAGTAGACATTAATGTACCCGTCGATAAGACAACCCTACAAATCTCCGAATCTAAGCGTATTGAGGTAATAAAGAACACTGTAGACGAACTTGTTGATATAGAGGCTAAAATCGTTTTGATTGCGCACCAAGGCCGGGCTGGAGATTATGACTTTTTGCCCCTAGACCAACATGCCGTTGTGCTGAGTAGGATATTAGGTGAGACGTTTGACTATGTAGACGATACCATTGGCGTAGCAGCCCGAGAGCGCATTAAAGCGATGAAACCCCGAGATGTGCTTTTACTCCAAAACGTTAGATTTTTAGCTGAAGAGACGCTTGATCGGACTCCTGACGAGCATTCACGAACGATTCTTGTACAAAGGCTGAGCTCACTGGCTGACGTGTTTGTGAACGATGCCTTTTCGGCCGCTCATCGTTCCCACGCCTCTCTCGTGGGTTTCACGCGTACGTTGCCGTCCATCGCAGGTAGAAACATGGAGAGGGAAATCCGCTTCGATCAGCAGGTGCTGATTGATCCGGATCGCCCCCTCGTCTATTGTTTCGGCGGCAGTAAGCCCGATGACGTCCTTGAAGTCATCAAGTACGCCTTAAAAAGGGGTATCGTTGACGTCATTCTCACTTCCGGGGTTCTTGGTCAGCTGTTTTTAATGGCAGCCGGAAGGTCGCTTGGTGACGAGAATTATGACGCACTAAAAGAAAATCGGTATCTTGAGTATATCAGTGATGTAAAAGGCGTACTCAACCGATTTGGCTCACACATACGTACCCCTGTAGATCTTGCCTACATTGACAACGGAAAACGGATTGAAGTTAGCGTGCAGAACCTGCCCGGTTCAGGAATCGTTGCTGATATTGGAACAACAACGATTTCCGCTTATAAGGAAATCATTGACGAAGCTAAGACTGTAGTAACAAAGGGACCAGCTGGTGTCTATGAGACGCCTGGGTTTGAGGCCGGGACCAAGGGACTTTTAGAAGCAATCGGCTCTTCAAGGGCGTTCTCACTTGTTGGAGGCGGCCACATGCTATCGGCGATACGTGAGCTTGGGATCGACGAGGCTAATTTTTCGTACGTAAGTTTGGGTGGTGGCGCGCTTATCAATTATCTCTCTGGGAACGGGCTTCCTGTATATGATGCGTTGAAACAGGCTGCTACGCGCGTCAAACAGACACACAAGCTTGGGGTTGAACGCGTTTGAATGTGTCGTTCCCATCACCGCCTTGAAAAATGTCACTAATAACGTGGTGCAAGAGACGTGAAAAAAAGTAAATACACGCAACTGGACATCGCACCGACCATCAGTACGTTGTTGGGGTTTGAATTACCAGAAAAAGATGGAAGTGAAATAAAGGAGATTACCGCATTCTGCGCTGATAAACGCATTGATCAAACATTGTTGATTGTTATAGACGGCATAGGGGCAGCACTATATCGTAAATTGAACGGTACTTTAGCGTGCGTGGAGGATCTAGCAAAAACCGGTCTATTTTTTGAGATTGGTTCGTTGCCGCCTAGAATTACGACACCAAATATTGGGACTATCTTAACTGGATATACGCCAGAGCACCATCTCCTATATGAGACGTCTGATACTTTTTATACGCCGGTAAAATCGATTCTTGAGCTCGCAAGCGAAAAAGGAATCAAATCTGGTATCGTGATTGAACAAGCCGGTGCAAAAGCGATGCTAAATCGTGTGGATCTAGCTATTGGCGTCGAGAACCTTCACGGGATCATTGACTACGACCAACGGATCGCCGATTTAGCATTGAAAGCGTTTAGTTTGGAAGAAATAAAGTTACTGATGATCCATCTAAGGGCAATTGACAACTGTGCACATCATTACGCGAAGGCGTGGGATGACATCGCCTTCTCGGCGCGTACTATCGATAAGAACTGTGAGCGGCTTTGTTATGGGCTGCAAAAGCCTACATTGATTCTAGTGACCTCTGACCACCCGATACACGTCGAAAAATGGGCACACCTTGAGGATAACAATAAAGATGTGCCATTAGTGGTCGGCTACATGAGCGGAGCGAGTAGCGCAAGCAAAGAGCAATAAACAAAGGTCATAAAATGGCCGAAAGTGCAAAAATTTAAGTTGTTATTCTCTGATCAACGAGAGGGAGACAATGAAGAATAGACACGTCTTAGAAGCGTTAGGAAAGGCTTACGTCGTGGTCGAAGACGGGCACGTAGTAAAGGTGGGGGAGCCTCTAATCGAACGTTGTCCCATTTTCGTTAAAGCGCGTGGCATTCAAGAGATCAATAAAGAGATTGTCAAAGAGAACATTGAATTCCGAATTCGCGATTTTGGAATGTGCACCGGTGACCGGGCTATAGAGATGGAAGTCTTCGTTGGGTTTGGCGCATCCGAAGTAATGATGACTGGACTCCGGCGAGGCCTCATTGATGCCTCCGTCACAGTCTGTGAAGGTGTTGGAACCGTCATTACTTCCAATCCGAACCTTGCTCAAGGAATAGGTGCTCGGATTTCGGGCGTCATAGAAACAACACTCATTCCGAAGCTGAAGAATCGAGTGGAGGAAAAAGGGGGAACCTTGCTTGACGGGAATCGTGCTGTTATTAACCAGCCTTTAGGCGTTGCTCGCGCTATAGAGATGGGGTTTAAGCGCTTAGCGGTAACAGTTGCAACGTTGGACGACAGTCGACAATGTCGTGAAATCGAGCGAGAGACAGGCGCCGACGTCATCATCATCGGCGTTCACGTCACAGGCATGACAGAGGAGGTTGCGCGCGATTTCGTTGATACAGTGGATATAACTACGGGGTGCGCTTCTCGCTTCATCAGAGAAGCCGTCAGCGACAAAGCGCTAGCCCAAGTTGGGACTGGCGTACCACTTTTCGCCTTGACGCAAAAAGGAAAAGAGTTGTTACTCGAAAGAGCGAAGGAAGTAACGACACCGATTCTTGTTAATACTATGAAATTGCCGGTGCTGCCAGAAGAAAAACAGCCAAAGCCATTGATATGAAGGCGAGCTCGTGACCTTTGAATATGGGATTAATACGAAGTTAGTGCACGCAGGCGAACACGCATCTCCCGACGTAACTGCGCTTACGTCGCCTATTTATCAGACGTCTAGCTTTGTTATCGACGAGCTACTCCCATCAGGAATTCAACGCGGGAAGTATGTCTACTCTCGGATTTCAAATCCAACGCTTACAGCATTGGAGCTAAAAATTGCAGCTCTTGAAGGGGGCGACGCTGCTGTTAGTTTCGCGTCGGGAATGGCGGCGATTTCAGCAATCCTGCTCACTCTTCTCAAATGTGGTGATCATCTTATCGCTGACAGAGTGCTTTACGGCAGTACATATGAGCTTCTACACAAAGGAGCACCGCGTCTAGCATTTGACGTAAGTTTTGTCGATACTTCTGATCCCGATTGTGTTGCTGAAGCTGTAAGAGATAACACGAAAGCTGTTTTTTTTGAAACCCCGGCAAATCCAACGCTCAAGCTTGTGGATATACGAAAGGTCTCTGCAGTCGCATCGGAAAACGGTGCAAAAACGATTGTTGACAATACGTTCCTAACCCCTTACTATCAAAAACCTCTCGAATTTGGGGCTGATGTCGTAGTACATAGTGCGACGAAATACCTGAACGGGCACGGCGACGCGCTAGGGGGGATAGTTGTTTCATCTTATGAGGACGCGATTAATATAAGAAAAGGGGTTTTGCGTGATTTTGGCGCCGCGCTTAGCCCTTTTAACGCTTTTCTAATTTTGCGTGGGCTCCGCACCCTTGCCATAAGGATGGAGCGGCATACCCAGAACGCGAGTGAACTTGCTACTTTTCTAAAAGCACAAAAGTTCGTCAAGCGGGTTTTATACCCTAAATTTGATAGAAACCTCAAACTAAATCCCGATCTACACGCGCAAATGTCCGGATATGGGGGGATGCTAGCTTTTGAGATTCTCGGAGGGGTAGAGGAGGCTGTCAGGTTTTTGAATAACCTGAAGCTTTGTAGAGTCGCCGTAAGTCTTGGCGATCCAGCGACGTTGGTGGAGCATCCAGGTCTGATGACTCACGCAGCCGTGCCGGAGAACGAGAGAGAAAAGCTTGGGATCACGGAAAACCTCATAAGGGTGTCAGTAGGGCTTGAAGACTTAGAGGATATTAAAACGGACATTGAACAAGCGTTCAACGTCGTATAGTCGACTCGGTTACGGCTTTTTAAAGCACATCGACAGCAGCTTCTTTGAACCTTGCGATTACGAATTCGGGATTCAATGATGTTAAAAACCAGCCCGCCCGGGGTCCAGACGTTTTTGCTAGCAGCGAAATATATATTGCTTTGAACGCGTCTTTCGAGTCGATTCCGACTTCTTCGCTGATTGTATAGACCTCATTGTGTAACCATTCAGGATCGCTGCTTTTAGTCTCAAGCGCCGTTGCAAGCTTCGCTAATGCTTTTCTTTGCCCGCTGTGAAGCGTTTTTATTTGTACGGGGGGTGAACGTTGAACTTGAAACTTTACGAATTCAGGTGCAAAACGATCGAGCCAGTTTCTGACGTTGC